>CABUMU010000055.1 GCA_902492855.1 uncultured Collinsella sp.
CTTTTCATGCCAACTTGCTCGCTCTGGACGTCGCTCGCTGACGTTTGCTCAACCCGCGGTGTCTTAACAGCTCAATCCAGCTGTTTGGTGCAATGGGGTCAGGTTAGTTTGCACTATGACGTTGGTTCTGCCTGCGATACTTTTGTCAAAGTGATATCAGACATTCATCTGGCGTTTTCGACGTTTCGCCTATTAGAGCCAGTCCATCTCCTTACCATAGTGGTCCGAATAGGCGCTACGCTTGAGTTCTTCATCGCTCGCCGGCCACGCGTTGGACACGTCGATTCCCGATTCATGGCAAGCGGCGGCGAACAGCTTCGACCCCTGATCGATTAGTTGAGACCTGCCCTCGGTCTTCTCGCCTTCGACTCGCATTTAGAGCCCCACGCTTTCGGCTCCGTTGATGGTTAGGTTTCGCTCGTAGAAGGCGGTGAGGGCGCGGATGGCGTACATCACGTCGCGCACGCCGCCGGTCTCGTAGCTCGAGTGCATGGCCAGCTGCGGCAGGCCCACGTCCACGGCGTGCATGCTCGCCTGCATGTTCGACAGGTTGCCGAGCGTGGAGCCACCCGCCACATCGCTCTTGTTGGCGAAGGCCTGCGTGGGCACGTCGGCGTCATCGCAGATGGCTTGGAACACCGCGCGGCTAAAGGCATCGGTGCAGTAGTGCTGGTTGGCTGCCTCCTTGATGACGATACCGCCGTTGAGCACCACCTGGTTGCGGGCGTCGCACTTCTCGGCGTGGTTGGGGTGCACGGCATGTGCATTGTCGCAACTTACAAGCATCGAGGCAGCAAGTGCACGATGGTACGACTCGTCGTCAAAGCCCAGCGAGCCGTTAATGCGGCGCAGTGCATCGGCCAAGAACGTCGACATGGCGCCTTGCTTGGTCTCGGAGCCAACCTCCTCGTTATCAAAGCAGCAAAAGACCGAAACGTCGTGCGCGTTCTCGGCACCCAAAAATGCCTGCAGCGAGGTGTAGGCGCAGGCCAGGTCGTCGAGCTTGGGCGTCGAGATAAACTCGTCGGCCCAACCCCAAATGCGCGCATCCTGACGATTGACCAGGAACAGATCGCGACCCAGGATCTGCTCGGGCTCAACATCCAGTTCGTCGGCGATCAGGGCATCAAAGTCGCCCTGCTTAAGCTCGCCGGCACTGATGAGCGGGCACAGGTCGACAGCTCGGTTGGGAGCAAAGCTCTCGTTAACGCCACGGTTCATATGGATGGCAAGGCTCGGAATAATGGCAACCTCGCGCTCGGTGGCAAGCAGGCGGCTCTCAATACGGTCGCCCTCGCGCACCAGTACGCGGCCCGCGAGCGCCAGCGGACGATCGAACCAGGTGTAGTCGATCATGCCGCCGTAGGCCTCGGTGTTCAGACGCAGCGTCTCGCCTGCGCCGTCGAGCTCGGGGACGGCCTTAACCTTAAACGTAGGCGAGTCGCTGTGCGACGCCGTCAGCTGAAAATGATAGTCACCGGCAACGCCGTCCTCGCCCCACGTCGCGGTCAGGTCCTCGCCCACCTTAAAGGCAATAACGCTCGAGGTATTGCGCTGCGTGTAATAACGCCCGCCCGGCTCGATGTCCCACGCCGCGTTCTCGGGCAGGTAGGTAAAGCCCGCCTCGTCGAGCTCGGCCATAATGGTCGCCGCCGTATGGAACATGCTGGGGCATGCCTCGATAAAGTCGATAAGGTCGTTGGCGGCCTCGATATCATCGGCCGTCACATGCGCGCGCTCGGGCGTTTCCTGATCCGTCATGCTCTCCCCTTTCGCTGGGTTGATGGTCCCTTCCAGCATACCCCGCCGCGCCAGCGCTGCACTCTTCATTCCGTGTTTAATCCCGCACCGCTCACCAAGTTGAGCCATCATGCCCGTGCACCTTTTGCGACAATTACGCTAACAGGACGAGAGGAGCCGTCATGAAGCCACGTAACATTGCCATCGCCTGCGGTGTCGCGGGAGTCGCCGTCGGCCTTGCCGCTGCCACCGGTATCGTTTATCACAAGCAAATCAAGTCCGCCGCGTCGCTCAAACGCTTGACCGGCTACGCGGATGGCTATGACCTGTACGCAATCGACATCGCCTACGACTACGATCTTGATCGCATCATCGCCGCTGGCGTGCGCGACGACCAGGCCTACATCGATGCCGTGGTGGCGCAGGTGCTGCCCGGTGTGCCGGTACATGTCCAGGCGCCCCAGTTTGCCTGCAGCGCTTTTGTCGCCGTAGATGCCGAAGGCCGCGTGCGCACCGGTCGCAATTACGACTTTAAAGACGACACCTCGGCGCTGCTGGTGCGCAATCACCCACGCGGCGGCTATGCCTCCATCGGCTTTGCCGCCCTCAATAACCTGGGCGCCAACACTCCGCTTGACTCCGTCACCGGACGCGCCGCGGCGTTGATGGGCCCGTTTGCCCAGCTCGACGGTGTTAACGAATGCGGCGTGTCCATTGCCGTACTCACCCTGGATTCCCAGCCCTGTGACCAGGACACGCAACGCCCCGTCATCAATACCTCGCTCGCCATCCGCCTGGTGCTCGACCGTGCCGCCACCACGCAAGAGGCAGTCGACCTGCTTTCCGCCTACGACATGCACGCCATGGCCGGACGCGATTACCACTTCTTTATCAACGACGCCGCCGGTGACGCGCGCGTAGTAGAGTGGGATCCGCGCGATCCGGACCGTGCTTTCAAAGCAACTCCTGTACGCCAGGTTACGAACTTCTACGCCTGCTATGGCGACGAAGTGCTGCCCAACCAAAAGAATGGCGAGCTGGGCCATGGTAAAGAGCGCACCATCGCAATCGCCGATGTCCTCGACGCCCATGTCGGTGCCCAGAACGAGGCAGTCGCTTGGAAGGCCCTACGCGCTGCGGCGCAAGAGCCCAATCCGGAAGACATCACCAGCAACACGCAGTGGTCGGTCGTCTTTGACAACACCGAACCCGCCGCCGCCATCACGCTGCGCCGCCACTGGGGCGACATCGATGCCTTCGCGCTGTAAGGAGCTGGCACCGTCGTCCTTACGCTGGCCTGACGTTGCTTACATTTCCATACATTTGAGCTAACACGTTTTACCCCCGTATCAACAGTGTGCGGGGGTAAACTTATGCGCATGTTATAACTTGCCCGGAAGGATTCACCATGCTTAGAATCGGTCTTCTTACTAGTGGCGGCGACTGCCAGGCGCTCAACGCCACCATGCGCGGCATCGTCAAAACGCTTATGACCAATAGCGAAGAACCTATCGAGATTTATGGCTTTGAGGACGGCTATCAGGGCCTTATCTACAGCAGGTTCCGCGTCATGACGCCCGCCGATTTTAGCGGCATCCTCACCCGCGGCGGCACCATCCTGGGCACGAGCCGCACACCGTTCAAGCGTCTGGATACCCCCGAGGCCGATGGTGTCGAGAAGGTGCCGGCGATGGTCCACACCTATCATAAGCTGCAGCTCGACTGCCTGTTTATGCTGGGCGGTAACGGCTCCACCAAGACCGCCAACCGCCTGCGCGAAGAGGGCCTCAACGTTATCGCGCTGCCCAAGACCATCGATAACGACACCTGGGGCACCGAGCTGACGTTTGGCTTTACGAGCGCCATCGACGTCGCCACCAAGAGCATCGACGACATTCACATCACCGCTTCGAGCCACGGCCGCGTGTTCGTTATCGAGATCATGGGCCACAAGGTTGGCTGGATTCCACTGTACGCCGGCGTCGCGGGCGGCGCGGACGTCATCCTGATTCCAGAGATCCCTTACGACATGGAAAACGTCATCAAGACCATCGAACATCGCATGGAGACCGGCAGCCGCTTTACCATCGTGGCCGTCGCCGAGGGCGCTATCTCCAAGGAGGACGCGGCTCTGTCCAAGAAAGAGTACAAGAAGAAGCTCGCCGAGCGCACGAGCCCGTCGATTGTCTACGACATCGCCAAGGAGATCGAAGCCAAGACCGGTCGCGAGACCCGCGTCGCCATCCCCGGTCACACGCAGCGCGGCGGTCAGCCCGACGCCCAGGACCGCATCTTTGCGACCCAGTGCGGCGTCGAGGCGGCTCTCGGCTGCCTACGCGGCGAGTTTGGCTACATGATTGCCCTGCGCGACGGCAAGATGTGCCACATGCCGCTCGAGGATGTCGCCGGCAAGCTCAAGTATGTCGATCCCCAGAGCGATCTGGTGCGCGAGGCCAAGGCGTTGGGCATCAGCTTCGGCGACGAATAGCCTCGGCCGAAACTGCTCTCATCGGAGGCCCCAGGGCTTACCTCCCAAATCGTCCTCGGACATGTCAGGACCCCGCCGTACGCTTCGCGCGGCGGGGTCCTTCCGTCCTGCGGAAAGATTTGGGAGGTAAGCCCTGGGGCCTCCTGCGGTAACTGGAGAGGCCGAGGCTATTCGCCTTCTTGCTGCGGGTGCCTGGTCTGAAATTAAGTTGCGGTGAAATAGTTCCTGCATAGCCCGCAAATGGCTGAAACTAGGAACTATTCCACCGCAACTTACTGAGTGGGGGCTCTTAGCTGAGAGTAGCACCGACATTTGTCCTGAAATGGCTGGTCGTTAGGGGTTGCTACCGGTAGTTGCGGTAGGGTTGGGGCAGATTCTAACTAGAAATGGTGGTCGCTACCGGTTGTTCTCGGCATACTCGGCTCATTCGATTACGGTCACCACATGAAAGGAACTGCCATGGATCTTGCGATGGCGCAGCGGCTCGTTGATCGCCGCAAGGCTGCCGGGCTTTCTCAGGAGGCACTTGCTGCCCAGCTGGGTGTGAGTCGTCAGGCTGTCAGCAAATGGGAGCGCAGCGAATCCTCGCCCGATACCGATAACCTTATTGCGCTCGCCGCGCTGTATGGCGTGTCGCTGGATGAGCTGTTGTATGGGGAGGCAGTGGATAGCACTGACGACTCGCAGGCTGATGATGAGGCACAGGACAGCGGCGCCGGCGCCAAAGCTTCAGATAAGGCTGAAGAGGCTGAGGCTTCTACTGAGCACGCTGATTGCAGCGATAAGCCACTTGTCGATATTTCCCTCGCGCGCGGCATCCACGTTATTGATCCCAACAAGGGCGAAGAGGTTCATGTTGGCTGGAATGGCATCCATGTGGCTAACGAGCGCAAGGGTGAAGAGATCCATGTGGGGCCAGGCGGATTGCATATCGATACGCTTGAGGACGATGGACATAGCGTGCATACCAATGACGACGGCACCGTCACCATCGACGGCGAGACGTTTTCCAGCTGGAAGGAAGCACACGACAAGCTCGACCATCATGGCAAGCATTTCCACACCAAGGTCGGACGTGCATGGAACAAATTCCCCTTCCCCGCGCTTGTCGCCTTCGCCTATCTGGTGCTCGGCATTGTCTACGGCACATGGGCTACGGGACTCTTCCTCGTCTTTCTGATTCCCGTCTATTACGCGCTTGGCGACTTTATCGACCAACGCCACTTATCTAAGCTGATCGATGTCGTCTATTCAGTCAGTGCCGAGGCATGGTTCCTCTACATGTGGCTCTGCCTGGGGCAACCCCATCCCGCCTGGGTAATCCTCATCACCATCCCGGTCGTAAAAGCACTCATACGTTGGTGCCGTAAACAATGGAAGCATCGCAAGCGAGCCTAAACCATCCCAGCCCGACAGCAGCACCCAACTAGTACTCCCCCGCCCATCCCTCCTAAGTTGCGGTGATATAGTTCCGGTTTTAGCCTTGAGTAGTCGAGTTTAGGAACTATTCCACCGCAACTTACGAATGATCGGAGCGGCTACAGCACAAGCGTCGGCGTTCGTTTGATGGTCCACCACGAAAAGGGGCTATCTACTACGTTTAACTCGATGGGGCCAACCATGACCGCCTTTTTCGAAAATCGACAGGCCTTCTACCTGCGGTTTTATTTTTCGTTTCTCCGGCATGGTTGAGGGTATCCAATTAAACGTAGTAGATAGGCCCGTTTTGTGGCATACAACCCATTCAAGCCCAATCTCGAAGGCTAAAGAGAGCCTCTCATCAACGCTTGCGAGCGAAAACCAAATAGAATGAAAGGCAAACGGAAAGCCCGTTTGACGAGCGGAGGACATATGCGCGACGTAACCGAAAGCGACTGGAAGCTGTTTAAGAAAATGCTTCCTCAATGGCAAGAACGTTATATGGAAAAGCTCATCGGCCAGTACGTTGAGATGCTGAACGGCGACAGTGAAGCGTCCAGTAGATTTTGGGCACTAGAAGAGCGCCTCAATAGAGACAAGCTGTCCTCAGGAGCGCTTGCAAACGACATTCGCCGCAGCACAATGCACCGAGAGATAGCCAATTTGCTTATCGACAGCGTGATCACCCTTGACGACCTTGACGGTTTTACCGAGAACATTAAGAGTTATGCGCAACACTGGATTGGCCAGTAAGAGCACCGAACGACAAACATCCCCAGCAAAACGAGGCAAACGCCGGGCCACCTAATGGTTGTCCAGCGTTTGCCCGGATAAAACCTGCCAAAATAAACCTGTCCCTTTTTGGCAGGTTACTCAGCACTCTTGAGGGCGCCGACCATGTCGATCTTGTTGAGAGTTCGGTTGGTGGCGAGGTTGACGATGATCGTAAAGCCGAAGGAAAGCACCACGGCAAGCACGTAGCTCAGCGGCTCGACTTCAACGTCAAAGTACAGCGACGGCATCTGCAGGATGTACGTAAAGCTCTCGGCCAGCAGGCCACCCAGCGGCACGCCCAGTGCGGTGCCAATCGCCGTGAGGATCAGCGTCTCCTTGTTGACGTAGTGGTGCACCTCGCCACGGCGGAAGCCCAGCACCTTGATGGTCGCCAGCTCGCGCTCGCGCTCGGAGATATTCGTGTTGGACAGCGTAAACACCACTACAAACGACAGGCACGCCGCCATAAAGGTCACGAGCACCACGACGGAATTGATGATAGTGAAGTTCGCCTCGTAGTTCTGCCAATGTTCGGCCGTGCTCGAGATGGTGAGCCAACCGTCGCTCTTAAGCTTCTTGCTAAACGCAATCTGGTCAGAAGATGAGCCCTTAAGCAGCACAAAGATGCCGTTAAGACGCGCGCTTCGGCCGAACGCGCGCTCATAGGTGCCCTGCGTCATATAGAGCGTGTTGCCCAGATAGTTGAGCGAAATGTCGCTAACCTTGACCTTGGCGACGTTGAGTGACGAATCCTGGACGTGCGCCGCGTCACCCGGCTTGATTCCCAGCACCAGCTGCGAGCTCTTGCTTAAATACACGTCCCCGTCACGCAGGGCGAGCGGTTCTTTGGACTCATCCTCCAGGCGCACGTAATCGCCCAAGTCACCCGTGCGGTCATCGGGCACCACGATCAGCTGCACGGTCTCGCTCTTGCCGCCAAATGTAAAGGTGACGTTGTCGGTCATAATCGGCAGCGTCGAAGTCACGGTCACGTTGGAATCATTGGCCGCGCTGCGCTCATCCAATGCCGCGCACGTCTGCGAAAAATCGTCGGGATTGGCGACCGCCAGCAAGTCATAGCGCGTGATATGCCCATACTGCTTGGGCGAAAGCGCGACCGACGTGTCGCGAATACCCATACCGCAGATCACAAGCGCGGTGCAACCCGCGATACCGAAGATGGTCATAACGGCGCGCTTTTTGTAGCGGAACAGGTTACGTGCTGCCACCTTGTTCAAAAAGCTCATGCGGCGCCAGATAAAGCCGATGCGCTCGAGCAAGATACGCGAGCCGGCGCGCGGGGCCTTGGGGAGAATGAGCGAGGCCGGGGTCTCGGCCATCTCGTGGCGGCAGGCGATAATCGTGGCGCCCACCACGCCCACGGCAAACAGCGCCACCGAAACGATCGAGGACACGATGTCGTACGAAAGCAACATCTGGGGCAGCGAGTACATGTCGTCGAACACCGTAAACAGGAACAGCGGCAGGCCCACAAATCCGATGATGTTGCCGAGCACGCCGCCGATCAGGCACGCCCACAGCGAGTAGTCCACGTATTTGGACAGGATGCGTCCGCGCGAATAGCCGAGCGCTTTGTACAGGCCAATAAGTGTGCGCTCCTCCTCGACCATGCGGGTGGCGGTGGTAAGGCTGATGAGCACGGCGACGATAAAGAAGATGAACGGGAACACCGTGGCGATGGCTTCAATTGACGAGCTATCGCTCTCCACGCTCGAGTAGCTTGCGATATTGCCGCGGTCCTGGATGTACCAGGTGCATTCGCCCAGATCGGAAAGCTCGGCGCGGGCATCGGCAAACTGCTGGTCGGCGGCGGCGCGGCGCTGATCCAGGTCGGCCTGCGCTTGCACGCGCTCCTCGCTGCCCTCTGCCATGCGATTGATGTTGTCCTGCTCAATCCCAAAGAGCATATTCGCCTGGCGCTCGGCCGCATCCAAGCTTGCCGGCGTGTCGACCGTCAGTTCCTGAGCGCGCGCCTTCTCACGCTCCTCGCGAATCTTCTCTATATTGCCCTTGACCTTGTTGATCTTTGCCGCGTAGGCATCCGAATAGGAGTTGAGGCTCTTGGCTCCCTCGACGATCACGTGGACCGCGGAGTAGGAAGAAGATGTCGCGGCGTCCTCGCTCACATAGAACTTATAGTCCGCCGCCGAAGCAGCGCGAAAGGCGTTGACTGTCGAGTCGGAGCTCACATCAGTGGGGTCGAGGACCTCGGCCGTAATGGTGTAATCGCCCGCGGCAAACTGGTCCTTGGCGCTTTGATTGGACGAGCTCGCGTCATTGGCGGCAAAACTCACCGTATCGCCGATTATCTTGCCCGATGCCTTCAGGAACTTCGAAGTCACCGCGACTTCATCGGCGCTCTCGGGCAAATCGCCGTTCACGAGCACCGGCTGATCGATGTTCTCCTTGGAGAGACTTTGCACGACCACGCGCTCGCGCGTTGTGCCCACGGCGGTGTAGGCGGTCTCGGTGTAGATGCCTTCGGCCGTCTCGACGCCGTCGACCTCTTGGATAGCCGCAAGATCGTCGCGCGTAAGGCCATAGGTCGACTGCACGTTAATGTCATAGACATTCTGCTGGTCAAAATAGGCGTCGACCGAATCACACAGATCCTCACAACCCGCCTTGAGGCCGCACATCACGCTCACGCCGAGCGCGGTGATGACCACGATAGACAAGAAGCGTTTGAGGCTGCCGCGGATTGTACGGTAGATGCCACGGCGAAAAACCGTCGGCACCATATCGTTTGAGCTTTGGGCGGTGCGGTAGGTTGCGAACTCCCGGTCGCGACTCACGTGCTCCGTATCGTGGTTCTGGCTGTTGTGGCGATCTTGGTCCATGGGCGCTACCACTCGATCGTCTCGATCGGCACGGGATTTTGCTGGACCGTCTCGCTCTCCACGCGGCCGCTCTTAAAGCGGATCAGGCGATCGGCCATGGGCGCGAGCGCGGAGTTGTGGGTGATGATAATGACCGTAATGCCCTGCTTGCGACAGGTGTCCTGCAGCAGCTGCAAGATCTGCTTGCCGGTTTTGTAGTCGAGCGCGCCCGTGGGCTCGTCGCATAGAAGCAGCTTGGGGTTTTTGGCCAGCGCGCGGGCAATGGACACGCGCTGCTGCTCGCCGCCCGAAAGCTGCGCCGGAAAGTTAGCGAGGCGCTCACCCAGGCCAACCTGGCAAAGCGTTTGCTCGGCATCGAGCGAATCGGGGCAGATTTGCGCCGCGAGTTCGACGTTTTCGAGCGCCGTCAGGTTAGGGACCAGATTGTAGAACTGGAAGACAAAGCCGACGTCGGCGCGGCGGTATTCCACGAGCTGCGCCTCGTTAGCAGAACTCACGTCGCGCCCGTCCACCGTTACGGTGCCGGAGGTTACCGTGTCCATACCGCCCAGGATGTTGAGCGCCGTGGTCTTGCCGGCACCCGAGGCACCCAGGATAATGGCGAGCTCGCCGCGCTCGACCGTAAAGCTCGCGCCGTCGAGCGCGTGGATGCGGGCATCGCCCTCGCCGTATGCTTTGATGACGTCTTTAAATTCGATATAGGCCATCGATCGGTTCCCATCTGGTCGGATAACTCTTTAGTATTACCCATTTCGCACCGACTAAAAAGGGACGGGTTTATTTTGGCAGGTTCTATATGGGGAAACGGCATCTATAGATGAGGCGCCGGGGAGGCAGAGAAATCATCGACGGGGTCAGGCCGACCGCCAAACACAACGCACACATCTCAATCTGTCAGCCAAATCATTCGAACAGCTGTTCGTTTCTATGATATGATTCCGCTATCTAAGCAGGCCAATACGCAGAAAGGCAGCCAGCATGGCGTTCGACTTTAAGAAGGAATGCAAGGAGCTCTACAAACCTGCAAGCAAGCCGAGTATCGTAACTGTCCCGCCTATGAGCTACGTTGCCGTTCGCGGAAAGGGCGACCCAAATACCGAAGGTGGCGAGTATCAAAACGCCCTGCCGCTGCTTTACGGCATCGCCTATACCGTCAAGATGTCAAAGAAAGGCTCAAGGAGTATCGAGGGCTATTTCGACTTTGTGGTACCGCCGCTCGAAGGTTTCTGGTGGCAAGACTCCCCGAGCGGTGACATCGATTATGTACGCAAAGACGATTTCAACTTCATCTCGTGCATCCGCCTGCCCGATTTCGTCACCCGAGATGACTTTGACTGGGCAGTCGCGGAAGCCACGACCAAAAAGAAACTGGACTTTTCCGCCGTCGAGCTGCTTAAAGTTGACGAGGGTCTCTGCGTTCAATGCATGCATACCGGACCCTACGACAACGAACCGGCGGCCGTAAACGCTATGCATGAATACATGACCGAACAGGGCTATGTCCCCGACTTCTCGGACTCCCGTTTACATCACGAAATCTATCTCTCCGATCCACGCAAATGTGCACCGGAGAGACTTAAGACTGTGGTTCGTCATCCTATCAAGCGCGCTGAATAGCGTGGAGCGTCATTTCACGCGCTAGGTTTTAAGCCAGCCAACCAGCCGCCTCCTAGGCTGTCAAGCAATTATCTTGACGCGGCCCGCCGCATCTAATAAGTTTGTTTTGCTAAAGCTGGAAAGCCTCTCAACGATGCGCAACTCCAGCTCTTTTTATATCAAGAGGCTTAAATGAAATACCAGAAGTCGTGGATATCCATCAACGAACAAATAGCACTATTGACAGAATACAGGGGTCTTAAGTGCTCTGATCAAAGCGAACTCGAGCGAGCTTTGGTCGAAGTCGGCCACTACAGACTGTCGGCCTACTGGTTTCCCTACAAAACCAAATGCAAGTCCGGGATTACCATCTTTCGCGAAGGCACAACATTCAAAACCATCATCTACACGCATGAATTTGACCGAGCCCTCCGACAGTTAATGTTTGATGCGGTCGGCAGAATTGAGATCTACCTCAGAAGCAGAATTGCCTATCTTGCCTCTGAGGAACGCGGGCCTTTCTGTTACCCAGATGTCGCCATAACGAGGCTCAACTCGGCATGTCCATCGCGCTTTGCGCCGCGCTGGGCTACGCAGCCGTCTTTGGCAGCGCCACCAATACGCTGCTCGCACCCATCCTTATTGGCTGCGAAGTCTTCGGCTTTGGTAACTTGCCGATGTTCATTATTGTCTGCGTTGTGGCTTACCTGTTCAACATGGATAAGTCCATCTACGCCCTGCAGGAGCGGGCGTAGGTCGATGTCCAGGCAGGTGGTCTCAGCCGGAAACGGTGTCCCACTCTGAGGCTGTATTCCGGGACACGGTTTCCGCTTGGAACGCCATTCGGAAAGCGCATCCCGCTTTAAAACGGAATTCCGGGACGTAGTTTCCGTCTGAGCCTCCATTCGGAAAGCATGTCCCGTTCTTTCACGGCATCTTGGCTATGCAAAGCGCTCGAGTGTTACTCCTCGTACGCGCCCTCAAGCCGAAGCAGCCACTCCTTGCGATCAAGCCCGCCGGCATATCCGTTAAGCGAGCCGTCGGCCGCCACCACGCGATGGCATGGCACAATAATCGAAACAGGGTTGCGAGCGACCGCGGCCCCCACGGCACGGGGAGACACAACGGGTGTCTCATTTCCCGGCACACGATGTCGAGCCGCAACACGCTTGGCGATCTCGCCATACGTAGCGACCTCGCCACGCGGAATAGAAAGCAGCTCGTACCAAACTTCACGCTGAAACGCCGTGCCAATCAAATGCAACGGCGGCGTAAACCGAGGTTCCTGCCCTGCAAAATAAGCATTCAGCCAAGCCCACGAACGCTCAAGCACCGAAGAAGCCGCACCATTTGCAGGACTCACCGACGACATGCCGCCAGCACCAGAAACTGCATCGGCGCCTTCAACATGTTCAGGATCTTCTTTGAGAAGCGTGGAGCCAAAATGCTCCTGTCCCTCAAACCAAAGCCCCGTCAGACCGCGGCCATCAGCGGCAAGCAAGATTTCGCCCAAAGGCGAAGCAAACGTCGTCGTGACCACCAGCGGCTCCTTTCAAAACTCCGCAACATAATACCGCGAATTGTGCAGACAACCCCAATCGACCCCAAAGTCACCCAAGGCAGCAGGCGCGCAGCGCCGAGGCCGCCGCCGGGACCAGGGCCCGCAACGGCCACGTGCCCCCGCATCAGCCCAGCGGCCTCAACCAACAACGGCCCCATCGCAGGCCGGTCGCAGCAGCGTCACCGCAAGCGGGGGCC
>CABUMU010000056.1 GCA_902492855.1 uncultured Collinsella sp.
AAAGCACTTAATGTGCTTTCCGTCTTGCGCAGGACTGTAGAGCAGGAAACTTAATATGCGCCGCCCGGCTCCCGCGGCTCTCAGGGGCAACTCTCATGCAAAAACTGTCGTGGGGTAAAGTCCGAGGTCAGTGGCGTTTTATACCGAGAAATCCAAAAAAGCTGAAAATTCATTACAAATTTGCGTTGACTTTAGGTAACTAAAGTTTCATACTCCTTTTCAACCACTGGGGGATGTGAACACGCACGGATCGTTCGCATCATGATTGAAGAGGATTTCTTAGACATGTTCACGCATCAGCTAAACATTATCAGCGTAGTAATTATCTGATGCGGGTTAGCACATACAGCTAGCCCGTACGATAACGGGCGGCTGATGAAGATGAGGGCCGTCGAGCGCAACCGACGGCCCTCATTTTTTATGTCTAGGAAGTTCTTTTTAGAGGAGGAAATGTAATGAACGGAGTTTTGCTCATGGTTGTGGCCGCGGCGGTGCTCGCCTGCGGCTATCTGGGCTACGGCCGCTGGCTGGCCAACAAGTGGGGCGTTGACAAAGAGGCCCTCACGCCGGCCAAGCGCATGAAGGACGGCAACAGCTTCTCGCCCGTCTCCGCCTTCACCGCGTTTTCGCACCAGTTCAGCTCGATCTGCGGTGCTGGCCCTGTCACGGGTACGATCGTCGCCATGGCCTTTGGCTGGCTGCCCGTCGTGCTCTGGGTCCTCGTCGGCGGCATCTTCTTTGGCGCCGTCCACGACTTTGGTGCCCTGTACGCTTCGATGAAGAACAACGGCAAGTCACTCGCTCAGCTCATCGAGAAGTATATCGGCAAGACCGGCCGTCGCCTGTTCCTGCTGTTCTGCTGGCTGTTCTGCATCATCGTCATCGCCGCCTTTACCGACATGGTCTGCAAGACGTTCATGTTCACCCCGGCCGTTGACGCTTCTGGTGCTGCTACCGGTGCCATCGACTTCACCAAGTCCTATGCCGCCGGCTGCGCTGGTACCATCTCCATCCTGTTCACCTTCGTCGCTATCGCCTTTGGTTGGGCCCAGAAGAAGTTCAACCTTACCGGTGCTGCCGAGTTCGTCACCGGCGTGGTCCTCATGGTCCTCATGTTCGCCGTCGGTATGCAGTTCCCGGTCTACCTGGATAAGTTCCAGTGGTTCGCCGTCGTCATGGTCTACCTGGTCTTCGCTGGCGCTATGCCCATCCAGATGCTCAAGACCCCGCGTGACTACCTCACTTCCATCATGATGATCGTCATGATCGTCTGCGCTGTCCTCGGCATCGTCGTCCTGGGCGTCAACGGTCAGGCCACTATCACCGCTCCGGTCTTCACCGGCTTCTCCACTGCCTCCGGCATGATGTTCCCGGTCCTGTTCGTCTCCGTTGCCTGCGGCGCTCTCTCCGGTTTCCACAGCCTCGTTTCTTCCGGCACCTCTTCCAAGCAGGTCGAGAAGGAGCAGGACGCCGTCAAGGTCGGTTACGGCGCAATGATCGTCGAGTCCTTCGTCGGCATCCTTGCCATCATCGTCGCCGGCATCATGTTCTCCGATATGAACACCGCCGGTACCGGCGCCCTCAACGCCGGTGTCGCTTCCACCCCGTTCCAGATCTTCGCCGCTGGCATCTCCCGCGGTATGCAGGCCTTCGGTGTTGACGGCACGCTCGCTACCGTCTTCATGACCATGAACGTCTCCGCTCTGGCCCTGACCTCGCTCGACGCCGTCGCCCGCATCGCCCGCACCTCGTTCTCCGAGTTCTTTGCCCAGACCAACGACGCCCTGGCCATCGAGTCCAAGGCCGGCTACATGAAGGTCCTCGGCAACCCCTGGTTCGCCACGGTCGTCACCCTGCTTCCCGGTCTCGCCCTCGCTTTTGGTGGCTATGCCAACATCTGGCCGCTCTTTGGTGCTTCCAACCAGCTGCTCGGCGGCATGACCATGATCACCCTCGCCGTGTTCTGCAAGTGCACCGGCCGCAAGGGCTGGATGCTCTACGTGCCCGTCGCCTTCCTGCTCTGCTGCACCTTCACCTCGCTGGTCCAGAGCGCCATGGGCTGCATGACCGCCGTCCAGGCCTACGGTTTCTTCGGTACCATCCCGGCTACCGCCACCACGGCCGCCGTTTCCGTCGCCGCCACCAAGGGTCTGCAGCTTGTCTTCGCTGTCCTGCTGATGGTCCTGGGCCTCATCGTCGCCGTCAACTGCCTCAAGGAGTTCTTCGGCAAGGAGGCTGGCTCCATGCCTGATGAGGAGCCCGAGTGGTCCGAGATGGGCAAGGCCGAGTATGGCCGCGCTGCTGCTGCCGAGGCTCCTGTCGACGCCGAGGCCGCCAAGGCTTAGTCGACCTGACGAGTTGAACGTCACATCTATATGACTCGGAAAGACCGGGTCCGCGACTTCGCGGGCTCGGTCTTTTTTCATGCAAAAGCGGGTGACGCTCGAGTGTTCTCGCAGATGTTTTGCGTGGATAAGGGCGCGCGTTGTACCATATAGACGTATATGTGTGCATATGAAAGGGGCCCCGTGGCCAAGACGGTATATTCCGATAACCAACAAAATGTCGATGCTCTGGCTGAGCGCCTGAGCAGCCAGACGTCGCTTTCTGCTGAGCGTGCCAAGCTGGTTGCCTACGACCTGCTTTGCCGCAAGGCGCTCAAGATTAAGTCGAGTGCGCTGGCGCAGATTTTCCGCTCCGTCGATAAGGAGTGCGACACCAAGGCGATGCGCGATGAGCTTATCGCGGCAAAGATCGTGACCAAGATCGAGGGTAGCGGCATTAACGGGCGCCCGGCGTTCTATACCATCAATGCCGAGATTAACGATGCCCAGGAGCGGCCCGTCGAGGTTGCCGAAGAGGCCGTCGAGGACGTTGTCGAGGCGCCCGCTTCGGTGGAAACGGCTCCGCGCGAGCATGTCGATACCGACGAGCTGCTTGACGAGAGCGTCGTTCGCGCCTTTACGGCCAAGGCCGGCCGCGGCGGTTTTGGCGGGAGTGGCAAGCGCGATGCGCAGCGCCGCGCCCAGCAGGAGCGCTTCCGTCGCGCCGTTGCTCAAAAGGGCGAGACGGATGCTGAGGCTGTTGAGACCGAGGTTGCTGCCGAGTCGCAGAAGCCCGCGAGGGAGCAAAAGCCCGTGGAGGCCCAAGAGCCCAAGCGTCGTCGCGGTGCTCACTTTAAGACTGCACAGCAGGATGCCGCGCGTGAGGTTGAAGAGTCTTCTGAGGTTGCAGACGATGTTGAGGAGTCTGCCAAGAAGGCTCCGGGTTCGTGTCGTCCTGGTCGCGGTTTTGCGGGACGTGCATATCCCGTAAAGCGTCAGGAGAAGGGCGAGTCGGTTTCGACCACCCAGGACGAGAAGACCGTTGAGCCGGCGGCTCGCGAGCAGAAGCCTGTTGAGCCGCAGCTTGAGGTTGATGCCGAGGCCAAGGGCCAGCAGCCTACTGATGAGCAGGCGGAGCAGGGCGCGTCGAGCAAGCCTCGCCGCCGTCGCCATCGTGGGGGCCGCAGTTCCCATGCCGAGACTGCAACCGAGAAGACCACGCCGCAGAACGAGGATGCGAAGGCCGAGGTTTCTTCGGGGCAGCCTAAGCGCCAGCCGGCGAAGGAGAGCAAGTCCGTTCGTCCGCAGAAGCAGGCGTCCTTGCCGAAGCACGAGCGCAATTCCCAGGGCGATTCTAAGCGCAAGTCTCAGAAGAAGCCGGAGTCTGCCGCAGCAGATACTGCTGCCCAGCAGCCCAAGTCGTCCGTCCACGGCGAGGTCTCGGCGTTTGCCCTTGCCCGCGTTTTAGGCAGGCAGCTGCTCAAGGTTGTCCCTACGCCTACGGCGCTCTCTAAGATCAAGGAGCAGCAGACACAGATCGTAAAGGTCGAGGGCAAGGACGGCAAAAAGGCTCCGCAGCGCACTCAGCACAACGAGATGTCCAACCGCAAGATTGCCGAGGAAATCGCAATCATCCAGGCTTGGATCGAGCAGAACCGAGGTGCCGATACGCCGGTTGCCTCGCGCCGCCAGCGTGCCTACCAGATCTTTAACGACGAGAAGGCTTTTGACGGCAAGCACGGTGAGCGCCTGATCAGACGTATGACCGAAAAGGGCATCAGCATGCAGGCGATCAAGGTCGCCCCCAATCGCCCCGTGCACTTTACGGGCTTCTTTACGCTGGGCGCCGACAAGCCGTTCATTATGGTCGAGAACCTGGACACCTACGACGAGATCGTCAAGCTGCTGCGTGGCCGCAAGCACGCCAAGCTCTTTGGCATCAAGGTGGGCGGCGTGATTTTTGGCGGCGGATGCAAGGCGAGCGTCTCGCATGCCTTGGACGATTATCTGGCCGAGATTGGCTATCGCTTTAACTACGTCTACTACGTAGGCGATATCGATCGCGAGGGCGCGCGCATCGTCGAACAGGCTCGCAATGCCAATGTGGTTGAGATTCGCCTGCATGCCGGCATGTACCGCGCCATGCTCGCCGAGCATAAGCGTCGCGTGAAGGCCGGCGGCGAGTGCGAGCCCGCGGCTGCCAACCAGGGCGTGCCGCAGAACCTGGCAGCGACGATCAAGGATCTGCCCATGGTTACGCGCGTGCAGTTCCGCAACGTGCTACGTGAAGGCGGGCGCATTCCGCAGGAGATCCTGATGACCGCAGACTATCGGGATGGCGACTCGGGAAGCTTCGACCGCATGCTGAACAGCTAAATTCCGCCGTTCTACCGAACGGCGGTCTTCTCGACGCTGCGGGGGGCCCTGGCACGGCAATCTGACGTTCAACTTCGGCGGCGCGACCAGAAGGTCAGCGCCGCCTTGTTTCACGTCACCTTGCCATACCAGGACCCCTCTCGCTGTCACGTCCAAAACATCGAGGTCACGTGGTCTCCTGTTCGTACGGAACTCGCGATAAACCTAAGCCGGTGTCCCCACTCTCCCGGGGCCTGTGGTTACTTGGTTGTTGCATGCGGCTCGCTTTTCGGAACAGGGCTGATAATTCTAGATGCAAGGCGCTCTTGGTCGTTATGGGCCTGGGGCGTCTGTCTTATATAGGTAGATTCCTTGCGGGTTCGAATCCCTCCGCTTGTCCACAAGAAAGCGCCCAGGGCCGTTATGGGCTCAGGGCGCTCAATTTTAATGGCTGGGACGGAGGGATTCGAACCCCCAACAGCCGGCACCAAAAACCGGAGTTCTACCGTTGAACTACGTCCCAATGTGTGGTGTTGCCCAAAAACAACTCGTTTAGTTTACCTAATCTGCGAGGGCATCGCAAACGCCGTCGAGCAGGCGTACGGCGAGTGTCTGCGCGTCGCTGGCCGTGAAGGTGCCGTTGTAGCGCGTCATGCCCGTGAGCTCAATGCGAATGCGTGCCGGCTTCTGCTGCGCGGCGACATTGGCAGTGCGGATGCGCTGGGCCAGGTTGTGGCACTCGGCGAGGGCGATCGTGGCGCGCGGTGCGGCGTCGGCGGGCAGCTCATCGCTTGCGATCTCGAGCACCAGGTCAACGTCGGTTGGGACCTCGGAGTCGCAGAGCATCATGCCGCTGTTGTCGGTCGTTGCCGTGGCTATATTCCACATGCGCGACGCAACGCTGCGTGCGATGGGGTCCTCGCCGATAACGGCAATCTGGAAGCGCTCGAGCACGTTGGCGGCGCGAGCAAAACCGATACGGGACTCGGCTTCGGTGACCGAGGGCTTGCCCTCCCACACATGGTGCAGGCGGTTGATGTAGGCGTAGGTGTCCTGGAAGGCCATGCCGTCGGCAAACAGGCCGACATTTTCCTGGAACTGCTGCAGGGCGGCCTCGGTATGCGGACCAAAGTAGCCGTCGTCTTCGCCACAGGCAAAGCCCAAAACGTTGAGAGCGCGCTGCAGGGCCTGCACATCGGCGCCATGGAAATTGGGCATGCGCAGATAGAGAGTGCGGTCGCCCAGCTTATACGAAGCGTCTACAAGGGCGCTCCAGCAGGGGATATCGACGGCATGACCGGCAGCAAGGCCGCTGTCGAGCCTGAAGGTGCTGACGGCCTGCTCAGTGGTGGCTCCAAAGTACTTGTCGGTGACTTCGGCGGCATCAATCGTGTAGCCGAGCTGCAGGAGACGAGACTGCACGTCCTCGACGGCTGCTCCTTGCATGCCCGTTGTAATAGGTTCCATGAACGAACCCCTTTCGGCGTACCATTCGTACTATTTGAGCGTCTGTCGGATAGACAACGCAAAGGGATGCATAAACATGCACTCAACAGTGTAGCAAGTTGTGCCTAAATACGCTGCTGACAGGTTTTATAACCCCCGTTAGTTAAGACGCTCCACAAAGAAATCTGCCATGGAGAGGAACAGCTCGCGTGCGTGCGGATCAAGCTCAACGTTCTCGATGGCCGCTTTGGCCTTAGCGGTCAGGTCGAGCGCGTAAGTGTGGGCGTAATCGATGGAGTCGGTCTCCTGGAAGATCTCCACGGCGCGTGCGAGCTGCGCGGGATCATCGGTGCCCGAGGAAAGAATCGCCTCGACCTCGTCGTGGTGGCGCTCATCAGAGAGGGCGTGTACGGCGACAAGCGTGCGCTTGCCCTCGGTGATGTCGGTGCGGAAGTCCTTGTTGGCGGCTTCCTTAGTGCCGACAAGGTTGAGCAGGTCGTCCTGAATCTGAAAGGCAAGGCCTGTGTGCAGGCCAAAGGCGCGCAGCGCTTCGATTTGCTCATCGCTGCCGCCGCCGATAATGGCTCCGGCGGCAAGCGGCGTGGCTCCGCTGTAAAACGCGGTCTTGTGCGTCGCCATGTCCAGGTAGTCATCAACCGAGATATCAAAGCGCCCGTCGCGGACCCAACCCAGGTCGAGTGCTTGACCCTCGATGGTGCGGACGATCATCTCGGTAAGCTCGTGGAGCACGCGCAGCTTCACGTCGGACTCCAACGTAGGGTCGTCGAGAACCGTCTTGGTGACCATGGTGAGCGCCAGGTCGCCACAATTGATGGCAAGGCCCGTGCCCTCGGTAAGGTGCATACAGGGCTTGCCTCGACGAAGCTGTCCGTTGTCGGCGATGTCGTCGTGGATCAGCGCGCCCGACTGGAAATGCTCGATGGCTGCCGCGGCGCTGCGGGCACTCTCGAAGCTACCGCCCACTGCGGTTGCGGCGAGCATGCAGATAAGCGGGCGGTGGCGCTTGCCGGCGTTGGCCGTAAAAGCCGAGAGCGGCGCATACAGGTAGCGCTCGATATCGGCAGAGGTCGCCTGTCCGTCAAAGAACGTGGCCAGATAGTCGTTAATCTGGTCAAAGTGCTGGGCTAAAAAGCTGGTAAACGGACTGGACACGGGTTCTCGCATTCTTTCTGAGGTTGCATTGATGCAATATGCAGACAACATATTGCCACATCAGGGCGTTTGGCGCGGCAGTTTTGGCGATTTAGGACAACGGGCGTGCGTTTGATGGAGCGCGCCTAAATCAGCCTAAAATGCTCGAGCGCCGCAACGACACCGTCGTGATCGACGGTGTCGGTCACGTAATCGGCCTTATCCTTGAGATAGTCCGGTGCGTTGCCCATCGCAATGCCGACATCGACGGCGTTCATCAGCGAGACGTCATTGCTGGCGTCGCCAATGCCGTATACGGTTCCGTGGTGGGGGCCGAGGGCGTCGAGTACAGACTGGATGCCCCCGCGCTTCGTGCATTCGCGGGGCGAGATTTCGGTTACCTCGAGTTCGAGCTCGTTAAAGCACAGCAGCGGCTCAAGTGCCTTATCTTGAGCGATGTGGTTGGCGAGCGATGTAGACATCAAGATCTTGTAGACACTGTAATGTTGCAGCTGCGTGACTGCGTCGCCCAGGGTGCGCGCGTATCCGGGGGCATCGGGGGCATCGGCACTCATGCGCACGACGCCGTTGAGGCCCTCAAAGCGGATGACCTCGCCCGATTGCTCAAGATAGGGGGCAAGATGCTGCAGCATGCTGGGCGTCATCGACAGATCGCGAATTGCGTGTCCGTTGATCTCGGCGTAACCGCCCGCAAGACAGACGATGCCGGTCCAAGGCAGCTCAAGAAGTTTGGGGTGGATGCAGCTGAGGGTACGTCCCGTGCAGATAAAGGCCATGTTGCCGTTGGCGACAAACTCGCGGATTGCCTGCGAAACCGCCTCGTTGGGATAGGGGGAGAGGTCCCGCTCGTCTTCGGGAAGGTCTTGGGCGAGCCTGGGGTCTTGCCAGGCGAGCGTTCCGTCGATATCGAAGAAGCAAATATCGCCGCGCTTATGGGCTGCGCTGGCGGCAGGGGAGGCCGAGGTGGTGGGCACAAATTCCGGCTCGAGGCCCATGATCTGGTCAAAATGCTCTTTAACGCGGGGAACGGAGATGCCGATGACCACCTGGGCGGTCTTGCCCGTAATGATGAGGCCCTTGGCGCCCACCGCGACAAACGACGCGTTATCTGCAACGATGGAAGGGTCTGCGACCTCGACGCGCAGGCGCGTGGCGCAGTTGGTTGCGCCCACGATATTGCCAACGCCACCTAAAAGCTGAATTACCCGCTCAGCGAGGACGTGATCTTGATCGGATCGACTATCGACCTCGTCATTGGGGGATTGCTCTTTGGCAAAGTCGCTTCCCGTTAAACAATCGATTGCCGCGCGATTGGCAACATGATCCTCGCGGCCCGGTGTCTTAAGGTCATAGACCAAGATGAGTGCTCGAAAACTAACAAAAAAGATGAGGCTAAAGGCAAGGCCGATACCGAGCGCCAAAAGATAGGAACCGGCATGCGTCCGCATGAGCGGGATAAAGTTGAAGGCAGCCATTTCCATAAAGCCACCCGAGAAGATGCCGACGACGCCAAAGAAGTTCATGGCCATGGCAAGGCAAGACGATAAGACGGCGTAGAGCAAAAAGAGCCCGGGGTGGGTGAACATAAAGAGAAACTCGAGTGGCTCGGTAACGCCGCAAACCACCGAGGCGATGATGGCGGGAACAAGGATGACCCTGAGGCCGGCGCGGCGCTCGGGTTTTGCGGTGGAGTAGAACGCAGCTGCGATGGCAGGAAGGCCAAAGAGCTTGACCCAGCCGGTGGCGGTAAAACCGGCCCACGGCGCAAGCTCATTAAGGGGGCGCGTGCTATGGGAGAGGATGGGGAGCAAACTGCTCCACGTGGCGTAGATGCCGTCGTTAATGACCAGGTTGTCGTAGTAGATCGGCATGTAGAGCAGGTGGTGCAGGCCAAAGGGCTCGAGTGCTCGTTCTAAAAAGACAAAGATGCCCACGCCAAAGGGACCGACGCCTGCAAGCGCGTGACGCAGCGTATCGGTTACATCGTATACGTAGGGCACGATGGCGGCCGAGATAGCAGCAAGGGCAAACACGGCAAAAAAGCTGATGAGGTAGACCAGCGAGGAGCCCGAGAAGGTGCCGAGCCAATCGGGAACCTTGGCATCGTAGAAGCGGTCATGGATGGCAACGACGGTTGCCGATACCGCCAGCGGGCCGATAATGCCGGTGTCGAGCATCTTGATGCCGTCGATGACGGTGATACCGCTGGCGGAGGTCAAAGATGACGGGTACTCAAGTCCAAGGTTGTCTCCGCTCAGCTTAATGATCTCGCTCAAAAAGAAGCAGTAGACAAAATAGGCGACGAGAGCCTCGAGACAGCAACGAGCCGGTTGTTTTTGGGCAAGACCGATGGGCAGCGCTACGGCAAAAAGGAGCGGGAGGCGTTTAAAGACCGTCCACGAGCCGCGCTGGATGATGGTCCAAAAAACGTACCAAGGGGTTCCGTATACGGCGAGATCGCCGACGATGTCCGCAGTCGTTGCGAGAGCGGAGACGCCGACCATGAGGCCTGATATAGAAAACAGCATGGCGGGCGCGAACATTGCCCCGCCAAAGCGTTGGATTTTTTGCAGCATGTTCTGCCTTCCGAATATCGAGGCGCGTTGCGCGTGGGGAAACGTTTAAACAATGGATTCATTGTAGAGGACCAGACGATTGTCGTACCGGCAGTTTTGAGCGAAACCGATTTGGGCATGACAGAAACCGTCAACGGTTAAATCCTGTCGCTTTACCGATATTCGGTTTAAACAACTTTAAGAAATGCTATCGTGCCTAGCCGGAAATGAATAATGTAGAGGTGAAACAATGCCAAAAGCGATATACGAAGGAATCTACCGAGAAATACGCTCGCGCATCATTAATGGGACCTATGCGTTTCAGGAGATGCTGCCGACCGAAGCCGAGCTGACCGCGGAGTTTGGCTGCACGCGCAATACCGTTCGACGCGCCTTGAGCATGCTGGCCGATCAGATGTTTGTGCAGCCTATACACGGCAAGGGCGTGCGCGTTATTTGGCTCAAGGGCGAAACCGACATGCTGGGCGCACTCGAGGAAGTCGAGTCGTTTGGCGAATTTGCAAAGCGCAACAATGCCGTTGCATCGACGGACGTTAAGTCTTTTGAACATTTGATTTGCACTGAGCAACTTTCTCGTCGCCTGGGCTTTAAGGTGGGCGAGGAGCTGATTCGTGTAGTGCGTGTCCGAAGCCTCAACGGCAATGCTCGCCAGGTGGACCACGGCTACTTTTTGGAGTCGATCGCCAAGGGTCTGACGCCCGAGATCGCCGCAAAGTCAATTTACGACTATCTGGAGCACAAACGCGGCGTCAAGGTGATGGCGAGTCGCCGTACGGTGAGCGTCGAGCTTGCCAACGATGAGGACTGCAGTTATCTTGACCTCGGCAAATACAACTGCGTTGCCGTCATGGAGAGCCAGTCGTACACCTCGGACGGCATCTTGTTCGAGGTCACGCATGCCCGCACGCATCCCGAGATCTTCCACTACCGCGTCAACTCCAAGCGATAGCCGGCTAGCTCGCAGCCTGACGAGACTCATGCCATCAAAGCGAAAACGCCCGGTCAAACCGACGATACATCGGCTTGACCGGGCGTTTTCTCTGCATTAGATAACAAATAATTGTTTATACAAAACTTGTCAAGTATCAAGTTGAAATTACCGTTCACCGAAGTTTTTCTACCGCTCTAGTAATACTTGTTCAAACAACTAGCCAAATAGCGTATTGTACAAATCAGCAAAAGGGGCAAAGTCCCCGAGCCAATCTCCGAAGGCGGCGGCAAAGGGTGCCGCCACGGTGTGAAAGGGTGGATTGTAATGAAGAACGAAATGAGCAGAAGGCAGTTCCTGGGCTTTGCTGGTTCCGCGGCTGCGGTTCTTGGTCTGGGTCTCGTGGGCTGCGGTGGCTCCGCCGGCTCCGGCTCCTCTGCTTCTGGTGACGCTGCCGAGGTCTACTTCCTCCAATTCAAGCCCGAGGTCGACAAGGAGTGGAAGGAGATCGCCAAGGCGTACAAGAAGGAGAAGGGCGTCGAGGTCAAGATCGTGACCGCCGCCTCCAACACCTACGAGGAGAAGCTCAAGTCCGAGATGTCCAAGAGCTCCGCTCCGACCCTGTTCCAGGTCAACGGCCCCACCGGTCTTAAGAACTGGAAGGATTACTGCGCCGACCTGTCCGATACCAAGCTCCGCGGTGAGCTCATTGACGACTCCCTGGCTCTGCAGTCCGACGGCAAGGATGTGTGCATCGACTGGGTTCAGGAGAGCTTCGGCATTATTTACAACAAGCAGCTGCTCGAGAAGGCTGGCTACAAGGCCGAGGACATCAACTCCTTCGACAAGCTGAAGGCTTGTGCCGACGACATCCAGGCCCGCAAGGACGAGCTTGGTGTCGAGGGTGCCTTCACTTCCGCCGGCATGGACGACTCCTCCAGCTGGCGCTACACCACCCACCTTGCCAACATGCCGCTCTACTACGAGTTTGAGAAGGAGCACAACCAGGAGGACGACGAGATCAAGGGTGAGTTCCTCGACAACTACAAGCAGATCTTCGACCTGTACATCACCGACTCCACCTGCGATCCTTCGCAGCTTGCTTCCAAGACCGGCGACGACGCCACCAACGAGTTCGCAACCGGCAAGGCCGTCTTCTACCAGAACGGCTCTTGGGCCTACTCTGACCTCGTCAAGGCCGGCATGACCGACGATCAGATTGGCATGATGCCGATCTACATCGGTGTTGACGGCGAGGAGAACCAGGGCCTGTGCTCCGGCGGCGAGAACTACTGGTGCGTCAGTTCCCAGGCTTCCGAGGATGCCCAGAAGGCCACCGAGGACTTCATGTATTGGTGCGTCACCGCTGACACCCCGACCAGCATCATCGCCGACAAGATGGGCCTGACCGCTCCGTTCAAGAGCGCCAAGGAGACCACCAACGTCTTCTCGCAGCAGGCCGTTGCCATGGCCAAGGACGGCAAGAAGACCGTCGCTTGGGACTTCGTCTACATTCCCTCCGAGGAGTGGAAGAAGAACCTCAAGCAGGCTCTGATTGCCTACGCTGCCGATAACAGCAAGTGGGACGGCGTCAAGAACGCCTTCGTCGATGGCTGGAAGACCGAGAAGGCCGCTTCCGAGTAAGCAGTTGCTGCCCAAGCTATCTGATTAGCGACAGGGGGCGGGCAGACGTTGGTTTGCCCGCCCCCTGCATATTGAAAGGACCCTTTTATGGGCAAAGCACTCAAGCGCTGGTGGCCGCTCTTTATGCTGCCCACGTTCCTGGCGTTTATGA
>CABUMU010000057.1 GCA_902492855.1 uncultured Collinsella sp.
CTCATGGCTAGTGGACCTCTACCATGTCCCTGAAGTCCGCCAAGCTGGCCCACTGCGCCCCGCGCAAGATCGCCGAGGCCATCGTTGCCCATATGCCCGAGGATCCCGCGATCGAGAAGGTCGAGATCGCAGGCCCCGGCTTCATCAACTTCTACCTCTCCGTCGCCGTCAAGAATGCCATCTTTGGCGAGGCTCGCGAGAAGGGCATGGACTTCGCTAAGTCCAACGTCGGTGGTGGCCTGAAGACCCAGGTCGAGTTCGTTTCCGCTAACCCCGTCGGCCCCATGCACATCGGCCACGGCCGCTGGGCCGCGCTGGGCGACTCGCTCTGCCGTGTGATGGACCACGCCGGTTACGACATCCAGCGTGAGTTCTACATCAACGACCACGGCTCTCAGATGAACACCTTCGGCAACTCCATCAGCACGCGCTATATGCAGCTTGCCGACATCATCGCCAAGCAGGGCGTGGATATCGACGAGGCTCACAAGCTGCTGATCGCCGACCGCGACGCCTTTGTTGCCGACGAGAACGACGAGCACCCCGAGACCCATCCGTATCAGGACAACTTTGCCGAGACTCTGGGCAAGGACTCCTACGGCGGCGACTACATCATCGACGAGGCTGCTGAGTTCTGGCGCACCGACGGCGACAAGTGGGTCAACGCCGATCCGCAGGAGCGCATGGAGAGCTTCCGCGAGCGCGGCTATGTGAAGATGGTCGACAACATGCGCGACCTCTGCCACGCTGTCAATTGCGACTTCGATCGTTGGTACTCCGAGCGTTCGCTGTACGTGAAGGACACCGAGGGCGAGACCGCCGGCACCTCTGCCGTCGACCGCGCTTTTGAGAAGCTCGACAAGATGGGCTACCTCTACACCAAGGACGGCGCCCTGTGGTTCCGCTCCACCGACCTGGGCGATGACAAGGACCGTGTCCTGATCAAGTCCGACGGCGAGTACACCTACTTCGCCTCCGACGTTGCCTATCACTGGGATAAGTTCCAGCGCGTCGACCACGTCATCGACATCTGGGGCGCCGACCACCACGGCTACATCGAGCGCGTCCGCTGCGTCTGCGACGCTCTGGGTTACCCCGGCAAGTTTGAGGTTCTGCTGGGCCAGCTCGTCAACCTGCTGCGTAACGGCAAGCCCGTCCGTATGTCCAAGCGCAAGGGCACCATGGTGACCCTGCAGGAACTCGTCGACGAGGTCGGCTCCGATGCCGCTCGCTACACGCTCATCTCCAAGAGCTCCAACCAGATGGTCGACTTCGATATCGAGGCCGTCAAGAAGCGCGACAACTCCAACCCGGTGTACTACGTGCAGTACGCTCACGCCCGCGTGTGCTCCATTCTGCGCCGTGCCGCCGACGTTACGCCCGAGCAGGCTGACGAGATGGGCATGAAGGCCGTCGCCGCCAAGGCCATCGGTGAGAACGTCGATTACTCGCTGCTGACCGACCCGACCGAGCTCGCCCTTTCGCGTAAGCTCAACGAGCTCACCGACCTCATCGCCAGCTGCGCTCGCGACCGCGCCCCGTTCCGTCTGACGCACTTTGCTGAGGAACTCGCCGGCGACTTCCACAGCTTCTACGCTGCCTGCCAGGTTCTGCCGAGCGAGGGCCGTCCCGTCGACCCCGAGCTTTCGCGCGCCCGTCTGGCCGCTTGCGACGCCGTCCGCGTGACGCTCGCCCTGGTGCTCACCCTCGTTGGCGTTTCTGCGCCCGAGCAGATGTAATCTGCGAGTCATTTGACCGTGTAGGTTCGGCTTTGCTGAGCCCTATAAGCCCGATCTCCAGCGGAGGTCGGGCTTTTTGCACAAACGCCGTCGCATTGACGAATTTGGAATTGCTGGAAATACGAAACTATGTCGGTTTACTACGATGAATTGAGGTATTCCAACCACGCCGGCTTTTCGCTAAAAAGTGCAAGGCATCTACCTGCGGTTTTAGTTCAACAAGTTTCGGAGTGGTCGCGGTTGAGCGATTCATCGTAGTAAACCGCCATAGTTTTGGCGGAGGCAGTCAGATTTGTGGGTGTTAAACCAAAGATTGTCCCTTTTGACTAGTCGTTTAAGAACGTCCTCAATGACTAAGTTGCAGGTGGTTGCGGTTGTGTTACACTAACGCTGCGTATATGACGCAAATATCTTGATACAGATCAATGATGTCCGTCGGTATTTGACGGAGCTAGACTGTTTAGCCGCCCTGAAGGTTTATGCAGGGAGCATGTGATCACAGGGCTTGAAAAGAAAGTTGAGCAAACACTGTGTCTGATCAACAGCAAGAAAACGAAATAACGACGACGCAAGCCGCTCCCGCTGCACCGGTTGCGTCGGACCAGGTCGCGGCGCCCGCGCAAGCCTCGGCTCCTGAGACGCCTAAGGTTGCTTCGACGCCTACGCCTTCAGCGGCTGAGAAGGCCGTGCCTGCAACTGGTGAGGAGGCTGCTCCGGCAAAGCCCAAGCGTACGCGCCGCACGGTCAAGCCTGCCACTGACGGCGAGGAGGTCACCAAGCCCAAGCGCCGTACCACGCGCACGACGCGCGCCAAGCGCGCCGTTGCAGCTGACTCCTCGGCGCCGATTTCCGATGAGGTCGCGCAGGCACGTGCGTTGGCGCAGATTAGCGAGGCTCAGGTGGTGCGCGCCCGCCGTCGTGCTGCCGAGCGCGAGGCCGCGGCTCTGACCGAGCTTGCAGCTCCGTCTGTGCCCGAGACGCCTGCCGCCACCGAGACCCCTGTCGCCGACCAGCCGACCGAGAAGCCGGTACCGCGCACACGCCGTCGCACGGCTGCTAAGGCCGAGCAGGTTGCCGATCAGGTAACCCCCGAGCTCACTGAGGCTTCGGTCCGTTCCGCGGCAGGGGAGGGCACATCGCCTGTTGAGCCCGCTGCGCCTGTCGAGGCCAGTGAAGTTCCCGTTGTCGATCCGGCTTTGCGCCCGCACCGTCGCGGTCGCAAGCCCAAGGCCTTCGTCGAGGCCGAGAAGGCCGCAGCCGCAGCCGCCGCCGCTCGGGATGCTGCGGCGACCGCCGAGTCTGCAACCGCTGCCGACGCGCCCGTCCAGGATGCTACGACTTCCGAGGCCGTTTCTGCCGATGCCGAGCCCGCCGACGTCCGTCCCGGTCGCAGCCGTCGTACTGCTGCTAAGCGCACGTCCAAGGCCAAGGCCGCCAAGAAGGGTGCGTCCGAGGATTCCGCCGAGACGACCGTCGATGCATCGACTGATGCCGCCGAGCCCCAGGACGTCGAACAGCCTGCGTCTGAGAAGCCCAAGCGCGGTCGTAAGAAGTCCGCTAAGGCCAGGGCGTCCGAGCAGCAGGCTGATGTCGAAGCGCAGGTCGATTCCGGCGCCGAGGCCAATGAAGCCGCTGCGGCCAATGCCGACGCCGCCGCAACCGATGGCGCCGCGCCCGCCGAGGCCGAAGACGGCGCTCGCCCCAACCGTCGCCAGCATAAGCGCAACGACGAGCGCAATGAGCGCAAGGACGAGCGCAACAACGACCGTCGCAACCGCCAGCGCGATCGCAAGCAGCGCAACAAGGAGCGCAACGCCGCCCCCACCGAGCCCACGCTTTCGCGCGAGGAACTCGCGGCCATGAAGGTCGCCGAACTGCGCGAGAAGGCCAAGGAGTTCGAGATCGAGACGACCGGCAAGAAGAAAGCCGAGCTCATCGAGGAGATCTACGTCACCGCCGCGAAGGCCGAGGGCTTCCGCGACATCAAGGGCATTCTGCAGATTCGCCCGGACAGCTCCGGCATCATCCACGCCCATGGCTACATGAAGTCCAACGACGACGCCTTCGTGCCCGCCTACCTCATCCGCTCCGCGCGTCTGCGCACGGGCGACGTCATCGAGGGCTCGCTGCGTCCTTCGCGCGGCGGCGACAAGCGCGCCGGCCTCGCCAAAATCACGACCGTCAACGGTCTGGACCCCGAGCAGATTCGCAACCGTCCTAAGTTCGGCGACCTCACCCCGGTCTATCCCAACGAGCCGCTGCGCATGGAGCACGGCAAGGACTCCATTACCGGTCGCGCCATCGACATCGTGTCGCCGATCGGCAAGGGTCAGCGTGGCCTGATCGTGTCCCCGCCCAAGGCCGGCAAGACCACAATCCTCAAGAAGATCTGCCAGTCTATCTCGATTAACAACCCCGAGGTGCACCTCATCTGCCTGCTCGTCGACGAGCGCCCCGAAGAGGTTACCGATATGCAGCGTTCCATCAAGGGCGAGGTTGTGGCGTCGACCTTCGATATGCCTGCCGACAACCACACTCGCGTGGCAGAGCTTGTCATCGAGCGCGCCAAGCGCATCGTGGAGCTGGGCGGCGATGTTGTGGTGGTGCTCGACTCCATCACGCGTCTTGCCCGCGCCTACAACTTGGCGGCGCCCGCCTCAGGCCGCATCCTTTCGGGCGGCGTCGATTCGGCGGCACTGTATCCTCCCAAGCGCTTCCTGGGTGCAGCCCGTAATATCGAGAACGGTGGCTCGCTCACCATCCTGGCCTCTGCCCTCATCGACACCGGTTCCAAGATGGACGAGGTCATCTTTGAGGAGTTCAAGGGCACCGGCAACATGGAGCTTAAGCTCGATCGCGAACTGGCCGACCGCCGCATCTTCCCGGCTATCGACCCCGTTGCCTCCGGTACGCGTAACGAGGACCTGTTGGTCGACGAGCAGATGCGTCCGTTTGTCTTTGGTCTGCGTCGCATTCTTGCCGGCATGAACAACACCGAGCGCGCAGCCGCGTCGTTCATTAAGGGTCTTAAAGGCACCAACACCAACCAGGAGTTCCTGGTGCGTTCGGCCAAAAAGCACAGCGACTACGAGCAGACGTTCTAGGCTGTCATCCACGCGCAGCGATAGCCATCAATGCGATAAAGGGTCGGGGCTTGCGCCTCGGCCCTTTTCCATATCGCGTATCCGCGCTTATTTTTGACCATAAGACTGGCAAGCAGCAGGTTTCCCGTTTCAATCCGACATCGTCGCTTGCAATCGACTGGGCGGTTTCGCATAATAGCTTTTAAGCTTCGCGACGGATAACGCAGATGAAACGAACCATATACCGTTGCTTTGGGGCATAGCCCCGCTTCATCTTCTCTCGCGCAGCCAACTGAATGATGCGATTTGGGTGCTGGAAGATGGGGAGAGCTCATGGCTTCTTCTGATGCAACACAACGAGCAGTCCTTGTCGGACTTTCGTGCGGGATCGGCCTTGCCGCTCCCGTGGTTATGTATGCCGCGACGCTGCCGTTTTCGTCGGTGAACGAGACGGTCGTGGCGGGTGCGGTTCCCTTCGCCGTGGGCGCGGTGGCGGGCGTGGGTATCTATGCCGCCTCGCTGGGTATTTCCGAGTACCGTGCGCAGCGTGAAGAGCGTCTGTTCCAGCCCAATGCCATGGGCGGTGCCGCCAATCTCAATCAGCATCAAAGCGAGTTCAAGACCGCCTCGATTCCAGCTCAGCAGCAGGATGCGACTCCTTATGCTGCTGTTTCTGCTTCTCAGGCTCAGTCGGAGCAGTCTACCTCGGCATTCCTTTCCGGCCTGACTGGTGCGTTCCAGCGCCGTCATGCCGATGATGGTGTCCCTACCATCGCTCGAGCCGCAGATGCTATGGACGAGGACGAGGCTTGGTCTATGATCGACAGCATGCTCGACGACGATTCGCCGGTGAGCTGCGACCCTGCACGCTCGCGCGACGTCTATCAAGTCGCCATCGACGAGCTCACCAACGGCGGGCAGACCGGCTCCTTCAATCGCGACGACATCGCCGCCGCGGCGCGTGCCGTATCGGGCTCCCAGGCCGCCCCTGCGGGCAGCACTGCGGCTTTCGTGGCACTCGTTGCCAACGCGGCATCCAATAACGCCTACAGCGCTACCTCGGCGGACGCGAACGCTTCTGCCGATAATTCGTACGTTGATGAAGCCATGGCCGCGGACGAGGAGGCCGTTGCCGCCCGCCGTGCCGCCGAAAGCTCGCTGTGGGGCGCTCCTGCCCAGCAGCAGGCGGCCGAGGCTGCGCCGTACAACGCAAACCTCGCCAGCATGCCTATCATCTCCGGTGCCGCGGACATCGATCTCGATGACCTCGATGAGCCTGCAGCCATCACCGCATCTATTGAAGCCCAAGATCGCATCGACACCGGCGACCTTCCGGACGCCTCGCTCGAGGTTGATGTCCCCATGGCCGATTACTCGGGCCACGAGGACATGTGGGCCGCCGCCACCGCGATTCTGGATGAGATTGACGAGCCCGCTCCTGTTGCAGCCCCCGCTCCCGTCGCTGCCCCTCAGCCTGCTGCCCCCGCCTATGTCGGCCGTCACAGCGCTGTGTTCCCCGAGGATACCGCCCGTATCTCACGCGAGAGCATCGAGCGGGCCGAGGCTATTGCCGCCGGCATTATGGAAAATCGTCGTCACGAGCGCGTCAATCAGATCCTCGAGGAAGAGATCGAGCGCCTGCAGTCCTCTACCGCCAAGCGTACGGGCCGTGCCTATCTGAGCGTTATCGAGGGCGGTACCGCCAGCTTCGCGCCGCTCCGCGCGGAGGCATAACTTCTGCATGGTTAAGATCAATCGAAAATGGGCGGTCGTGACCTGCCTGATGGCGCTCTTGATCTGGGGCAATTCGCTGGTTCCCGGCTCGGGGTCGGGCTCGCTGAGCCTAACGGTCATGGAAGCTATCCGCTGTTTCCTGCACGGCGTGGGACTTCCATATGAATGGGTGACCAACTTTGTTGTTCGCAAGTGCGCGCATTTTACCGAGTATATGGTGCTCGGCATTCTGGCAACGCACGCCTTTGATTTTGAGGGCCGGCGCACCTTTGACGTGCTGCTGCCCACGGCGGTGTTCCTGCTGCTGATTCCCTCGATCGACGAGACGATTCAGCTCTTTGTGCCGGGACGCGCCGGCATGATCACCGATGTGATGATCGACTGCTGTGGAGCGGCAACGGGCGTTGTGCTCCGATATCTCTTACAGTCGCTGATGTACGCCAAAAAGGCCGCCTAGGACGTATTGTTTGGTCCTAGGCGGCCTTTTTTATTTGAGGGCTTATATGGGGCGTGGTGGCGTCGTTCCGTAGGTTGGATTTGCCGAGCGCGCCACGCCCTGTGGGTGCGTCTGCTACTGAAGCGCCTGTGCGCCCAGGGCCAGGCAGCCCATGATGCCCTGCTTGCCCTCGAGGCTGTTGTTGACAATGTAGGTGTCGATATCGTTGACCTCGGGCGTGACGATGTAGCTGTTGAGCATCTCGGCGCACTTTTTGCGGGCGAGCGGCACGATAGGGGTGTGATCGGCAACGCCACCGCCGATGATGATCTTCTGCGGGGCATAGCACAGCGTGTAGGTCATGAGTGCCTGTGCCAGATAGCCCGCGAGCAGATCCATGGCCTCCGGGTCATCGGCCATGTCTCCGGCACTCTTGCCATTCCAGCGCTTTTTAACGCCGGGGCCTGCGATGAGGCCCTCGAGGCAGTTGTCGTGGAAGGGGCAGGCGCTATGCTCGCCGATGGTGTCGCGCGGGTCGCGCGTGACCAGGATATGGCCGGCCTCGGGATGCATCATGCCGTGTACGAGCTTGCCGCCCGATAGCACGCCGGCGCCCACGCCGGTGCCGATGGTCAGGTAGATCACGTCTGTGAGGCCCTGGGCGCAACCAAAGGTGACCTCGCCCAGGCAGGCGACGTTGACGTCGGTGTCGTAGCCGCAGGGAATATTGAGCTCGTTTTGAATGGTGCCCAGCAGATCGAAGTAGCGCCATGCCGTCTTGGGGGTCTCCAAGATCTTGCCGTACTGGGGTGAGGCGGGGTTGACCGCGGTGGGGCCAAAGGCGCCGATTCCGAGCGCGGCGATGCCCTTGTTCGCAAACCACGCGTTGACGGCCTCAACGGTCTCCTGCGGGGTCGTGGTCGCGATCTGCTCACGTTCCAGGACCGTACCGTCTGCATAGCCCGTGGCGCAGACCATCTTGGTGCCGCCGGCCTCGAGCGCTCCGATAAGCTGCTGCTCTGCCATAGTATTCCTCTCTGGGACGAGTTGCTCCGTGACTAAAGTATAGTGCGCTAAACCATTTAAGAAAGCGCTATAAAAAGAAGCCCCGCAACTCGGCGGTGCGGGGCTTCTTTGGTTGCTTTAGTTGCCGGGCCGTCCTTACCCGCGCGGCTTGATTTTATCACGTAGCGATTTGAGGTTCTCCAGCGCCGCGTTGAGCGTCTCGTCACGCTTGGCAAAGTGGAAACGGATCAGATGGTTGACGGGCTCGCGGAAGAAGCTCGAGCCGGGCACAGCGCCCACGCCCACCTTTGAGGCCAGGTCCTCGCAGAACTCGAGGTCGCTGTCGTAGCCGAACTCCGAGATATCCATCATCACGTAATAGGCACCCTGCGGTACGTTGTGCTTAAGTCCGATACTATCGAGCCCTTGGCAGAACAGGTCGCGCTTGGCGGTATAGAGGTCGAGGACTTCATCGTAATAGCTGTCGTCGAAGTTGAGTGCGGTGACGACGGCTTCCTGCAGGGGAGCGGCGGCGCCCACGGTGAGGAAGTCGTGGACCTTTTTGATGCGCTCGGTAATCTCGGCCGGGGCGATGGTGTAACCCAGACGCCAGCCGGTGATGGAGTAGGTCTTAGACAGCGAGCTGCAGCTGATGGTGCGCTCGAACATGCCAGGCAGCGTGGCCATGTAGACGTGCTCATGGGGTGCGTAGACGATGTGCTCGTATACCTCGTCGGTGATGCAGTAGGCGTCGTACTTTTTGCAGAGGTCGGCGATAAAGGTGAGCTCCTTGCGCGTGAAGACCTTGCCGCAGGGGTTGGAAGGGTTGCACAGGACGATGGCCTTGGGATCGTTGTCGCGGAAGGCCGCCTCGAGCACCTCACGGTCAAAGTCGAATGTGGGCGGGTTGAGCGGCACGTAGATGGGCTCGGCACCCGAAAGGATCGTGTCGGCGCCGTAGTTCTCGTAGAACGGCGAGAAGATGACGACCTTGTCGCCGGGGTTCGTGACCGTCATCATGGCGGCCATCATGGCCTCGGTGGAGCCGCAGGTGACTACGATATTCTCGTTGGGGTTCACCGGCATGCCCATAAAGTGCTCCTGTTTGGCGGCGAGCGCCTCGCGCATGGCCTGGGAGCCCCAGGTGATGGAGTACTGGTGATAGAGCGGCTTGGGGTCGCTGGCGATGGCGCTGAGGCTATCGAGCAGCTGCGCCGGGGGATCGAAGTCGGGGAAGCCCTGCGAGAGATTGACAGCGCCGTACTTATTGGAGATGCGTGTCATGCGGCGGATGACCGAATCGGTAAATCTTGCCGTGCGGTTGGAGAGTTCTTTCATGACGGTCCTTTCGAGGATTTGCAGTGGGGCAAGTTTACTCCTATGAAACCGGTGGGATTTGCTCGAAATGGTCTCGAAAAACTCTTTTCAAAATTCTTGAAAATTGGGGCTTGCATCGCGTGGCGTTCCTTGCAATAATAGTCGAGCGCGAAGCGCACAGGACACGGTGGGTGTAGCTCAGTTGGCTAGAGCGACGGGTTGTGGTCCCGTAGGTCGAGGGTTCGAGTCCCTTTACCCACCCCAGTTCTTGCTTCGTGTTGATATCGGGTCGTTAGCTCAGTTGGTAGAGCAGGGGACTCTTAATCCCAAGGTCCAGGGTTCGACCCCCTGACGGCCCACCACACGATATCTCCTCTAAAGTCCGCCACAACGGACTTTAGCTTTGGGTCGTTAGCTCAGTTGGTAGAGCAGGGGACTCTTAATCCCAAGGTCCAGGGTTCGACCCCCTGACGGCCCACCCAAAGCATGTTAAAGCGACTGGCTCAGGCTGGTCGCTTTTTTGGGCTTATAGGACAAAATGTGTGTCCACGTTGGGGGCATCGGCGCAGGTCGATGCCCCTTTTTCAGCCGTTTAAATTCCGTGCCCGCTTTTAACCGCTCGGACAGAATGTGTGTCCGGTTGCCTGTCGTTCCCGCAGGTAGATAACCTTTTCCGGAACCGTTAAATACCCTTTCGGAAGAGGTGCCCATGAAGGCCGTTTATTGCCCCCACTGCGGCGGTCGGACCAAGCGCAACGGCAGGACCTCATCGGGGTCCCAGCGGTGGAGGTGCACGGCCTGCGGCGCGTCGACGACGGTGAGGTACGACGACACGGCGGCAAGGCTGGACGAGTTCCTCGGGTGGCTCCTCTCCAAGGACTCCCAGGCGGCGATGCCGGGCGGCGGGCGGTCCTTCAGGCGCAGGACGGCCGAGTTCTGGGAGGTCTGGCCCATGCCCGTCCCCGACGGCGAGCTCCACCGCGTGCTCCACGTCGACGGGATCCGGGTGGCGCGCGACCTCGTCGTGCTCATATGCTGCAGCGGCGAGAGGGTGGTCTCCTGGTACATGGCCAGGTCGGAGAACTCGAGGGCGTGGTCGGCCCTCATGGCGCCGATCCCGGCGCCCGACGTGGTCGTCACCGACGGCGGGAGCGGGTTCGCCAAGGCCGTGCGCGAGACCTGGCCGCGCACCAGGGTCCAGAGGTGCACCTTCCACGCCTTCTCGCAGGTCAAGCGCTACACGACGACGCGGCCGAAGCTCCAGGCGGGGCGCGAGCTCTACCTCATCGCGCGCGACCTCATGGGCATCGAGACGCTGCACCAGGCCGAGCTCTGGGTCGAGCGCTACCTCGACTGGTGCGGGTTCTGGGCCGACTTCCTGGAGGACAGGACCGTGGTGGACGGCAGGAGGGCCTGCACCCACGAGAGGCTGAGGCGGGCGCGCTCGTCGCTGTCGTCGCTGGTGTCGGCGGGGACGCTGTTCACCTACCTCGACCCCGCCCTGGCCAAGGCCGGCCCGCTGCCGTCGACCAACAACATGATCGAGGGAGGGGTGAACTCGCAGCTGAGGGCCGTCCTGCGCAACCACCGGGGGCTGACGTCGGTCAAGCGCGTGAAGGCGGTGTTCTGGTGGTGCCATGCGCACTCGGGGGACGCGAGGACGGCGCGCGAGAAGCTCGCCGCGATGCCGACCGACGCGGACATCGACTTCCTGTTCAGCGTCTACTCCGCCTCGCCGTCGCGCGAGGACGGAGGGCCGGAGTGGGGCGACAGGGCAGTGTGGGAGGACCTCCACCACAGGGACCCGTACCCGTTCTGGCTGGATTAATGGATGGAAACGGATGTTCTATCGGGACACACATTTTGTCCTATAAGCCCTTTTTTGTTAACCTCGCATGGGGTCGAACCCGTCGGGGCGCGGAGCTGAGGAAATGCGTAAGCATTTGCCAGCGCAGCGCGCAAGGCGCCTTGGCGCCGCAGCGGTCGCCTGCGCAGCAGGCTGACCCCCTGACGGCCCACCCAAAGCATGGTAAAGCGACTGGCTTAGGCTGGTCGCTTTTTTGTTAACCTCGCATGGGGTCGAACCCGTCGGGGCGCGGAGCTGAGTAACCTGTACCGTGATTCCCTTAGGGAAAACACGGCTAAAGCCCCGTAAGCGTGTTCTCCTTAGAGAGATCATGCTTACGGGGCTCGATGCATGTTGAGAAATCGTGATCTTACTCTAAGTGAGAATCGATTTAGTCCGCTCGATAATGCGAACCCAGGCTTTCGGTTCGCTTGCGCATGGCTTTGACCATCTCCATCGCCAGCTGAATCTGCGACTGCAGGCGGGCGAGGGCTGCGATCTCGCTGTCGTTGGCATGTGGCTTATTTAGAGCCGTGGCTTCGTCTTGCAGGTTTTCAAGCTGTTGCAGGGCCTCGGATAGGCCTGTTTCGGTCCTGTTGATCATGCAAAAGGTGCTCATCGTGTGCTTAAGGCCGTGTGTCAGGCGTTCGGCATCTGTTGTGGCAATGCCGTACTGGGGGAGGGTGATATCCGCCTTCAGGGCTGTCTCAGGCTCTTTCTGCGCTGCAAGGGCTGCCGATGCGCCTGCGATGCGCCCGAACACGATGCCGTTGGCACTTGATAAGCCACCAATGCGGTCGGCGCCGTGCATGCCGCCTGTCGCCTCGCCGCAAGCGTAGAGGCCCTCAACGCCCGTGTACGCGGTCTTATCGATCTTGATGCCGCCGTTAGCGGCGTGGGCATACATCGCAACGCGCATCTCGTCGGTCGGCGCGATGCCGTGCTCGTCTTGTAGCCAGGTGGCAAAGGTCTGCACAAACTCTGGGATATCCTCGCGGGGGAAATCGTAGTGGAGTGCCAGGCCTTCGGCACCTGCCTGATCGATGACGAGATCGATAGCGCGGGAGGTCAAGCGTGACGTGAAGGGACCATATCCAGAGCGCTGCTCGAGCAGATCGTCCAGCTTGTCGTCTGCAATATCTACCGGCTGG
>CABUMU010000058.1 GCA_902492855.1 uncultured Collinsella sp.
CCCCGAGCCCCGCGGCGCGGGCCCGCCTCACGGCGAGGGACCCTATGTTGCGGAACTGGTCGACGACGACGAGCGTGCCGGCGGGCGCGGAGGCGAACAGCGCGTCGAGCTCGGCCTCCCTGTTGCGGACGGGGCGCTGTCCAGCACCTCCCCGTCGCGGTCGATCAGGCAGGCCCAGTGCGACGACTTGCCGACGTCCAGGCCGAGCACGGCCGCGGGTCTGGTGGATGGCGCTTTCACGGTGGTATCCTTCCGGTAGTCGTTCGACCGGATGGCCTCCCCCTCGGCACTCACATTACCAGCCGCGGCACCTGCCCGGCACTTTCCTATCAGCCGTCGGGGGCGGCGCGCCCCGCGCCGGCAGCACCCAACGGGCCCTCTCGGGGGCAGGGACGTTCGGCCGTGCGCGGGCGCCCGGTCGGCGGCCCGTTCTGGGCGCGCCTCAATCGTAGCCCGAGATGGTCCCAGGCTGACAATTTCGACTGTAATGGACGTTCTTAAACGACTAGTCAAATAAGAGCGTCCCCAATGACTAGGTTGGGCACATTGCTTTGTGAGTTTATTCAATCTTCTTTAATAACAATTAAGTTGTTTACCTGCTTAAAGTTACTTATCATTTTTAAAAATAATGCTCGAAAAAGCGTCCGAGAAGTCGCGGGACGGTTTTTGAGGGGTCGTTCGTCAAGCAATGTGGCAAGTTCTTGGTTAGATATTGGTCAGTTTTGGGTCAACCTTGCCAAAAGCTTGACGAATGCAGATTTAGACGTCGACGAATGAACATTTCAGGCAGGTTCCAAGCAAAATTCTGGGCTGATTCTCGATAATCGCCTTCAATCGTCCCTTGCCAAGCGCTGGCCTCGCGTACAATCTGCTCCGACATTCGCGCGCCGTCCGGCGCTTAAGAGGGGAGGGCCCCATGGCAAACGAGATCTGGACCATCAAGCGTTGTCTCGAGTGGACCAAGGAGTACCTGGCCGAGCGCGGCGAGGAGCACCCCCGTCTTTCTGCCGAGTGGCTGCTGTGCGCCGCCACGGGCCTGGCGCGCATTGACCTATATATGCGTATGGACGAGACGCTTAACGCGGCCCAGCTCGAGACCATGCATGCGGCCGTTGTCCGCCGCGCTAAGGGCGAGCCGCTGCAATACATCACCGGCAGCACGCAGTTTCGCATGATCGACGTCGCGTGCGCCCCCGGTGTGCTCATTCCGCGCCCCGAGACCGAGATGCTCGTCGAGGAAGTCCTCAATTATCTGGATGCCGAGGTGCTGAGCCCCGAGGCTGCTGCCCGTCAGCGTGTTGAGCTGCCTTGGAACGATGAGGTCGAAGAGGCCCGCAAAGCCGAGGCGGCGCTGGCCGACGAGCGCGCGACTGCCGAGCGCCGTGCCGCTAACCTGACGGCCGCCGATGAGGCGGCACTAGGCAGCGACGTGCTGGGCAGCCGTGCCTATGCCGAGGAGCTGGCCGACCGCGAGGCCGAGGAAGCCGCCGCGCAGGCAGCAGAAGCCGACGCCGCGGAAGCCGCCGAGCCCGAGCTCGACGAATACGTCATCGCCATCGAGGGTGCCGGCCAGGAGACGGCTTCAGCTCAGGATGCCGCTGCGCCTGCCTCAGCCGAGCCCTGCACTGCCCGCGTTCTCGAGGTCGGCTGCGGCACGGGCTGCATTTCGCTCTCCCTTGCCTGGGAGCGCCGCGGCCACGTTACCTGCACCGCCACCGATATCGAGCCGCGCGCCATCGATCTGGCCACCAAAAACCGCGACGCCCTCGGCCTCACGGCAGATGAGGTTGCCTTTAGCCTCACCAACCTGGTGAGTTCCATTCCCCGCGAAGAGTGGGGCACCTTCGACGTGCTCGTCTCCAACCCACCTTACATCCCGACCGGCGTCATGCGTTCGCTGCCGCACGAGGTCAAGGACTTTGAGCCCGACCTGGCGCTCGAGGGCGGCGCCGACGGCCTCGATATCTTCCGCCGCCTGCTCAATGCGGCGCCTTACATGTTGCGCGCCGGCGGCCTGTTTGCCTGCGAGCTCTACGAGGGCGCGCTCGACGCCGCGGCCGAGCTCTGTCGTCAAGCAGGCCTTTCGGACATGCGTATCGTCCACGACCTCACCGATCGTCCCCGCATCGTTCGAGCCATCGTCACCGAGCCCAAACAGCGTATTTAAGCTGAATAAATAGACATTTGCGCAAGTTTGTCCTTGCAATATACCGTAAAACTTCTACTATAGAAGGAGAAAGGTATGTCAAATCAGCTGCATCGGTACCGTATCGTGCTTGATTACATTGAACCTTGGCTTGATGAGCAGGATGAAGCTACGCTGAAGCAGATTTATGCAGACCTTTTGGTGCTCGAGAAGGAAGGTCCCAGCCTTGGTCGTCCGCTGGTTGACCGCGTAAAGGGCTCGAAGCTTCATCATTTAAAGGAGCTGAGAGTGACGTCGTGTGGTGGGCAGGTGATTCGCATCCTCTTCGCCTTTGACCCCAAGCGCCAGGCGGTATTGCTATTGGCGGGTGATAAGTCGCGAGCGGGATCGTCAAGGGCAAAATGGAACGGTTGGTATGCGATCAACATTCCAAGGGCCGAGCAAATATACCGTCGCCACGTAAGGAGGCTCGATCGAGATGGAACTGCATGAGTATATGGAATCTCGCGGGATAACACGCGACTCCATTACCGCCGAGCAGGAGAGGACTCGCGATCGTATCGAAGCCTATAAGCTTGCTCAGATTCGCAGGTTAAAAGATCTAACACAGGCGTCGGTCGCCCAGTCGATGGGCGTTTCTCAAAAACGTGTATCCGAGCTCGAGCGTGGGGAGTTGGGTTCGATGAGGCTCGACACGCTGAGCAGGTACGCAGAGAGCCTCGGCGGAAAACTGGTTGCAAGCATCGAGTTTCCCGATCGTACCGTTACGCTTGCGCGCTAAAAATCTTCAATTAACCCCCTCACTTTCACCGACTACTAGAGCCGCTCACCAAACCAACATGCGCTCTGGGCAAATAGGTTGAATGTTTCGTGCGAGAATGCCCCACAGTAAACAAACTTGCACCGGAGCGTAAGGGGCTGGCATACACATGCAGACGGTCTATCGGGTATACGAGGGAACGCGCGAGCCGCATCGGCTTGCCGTCGAGCGCACGGCCGAGGTGCTCGGCCGCGGCGGCCTGGCCTTGATTCCGACCGAGACCGTCTACGGTGTTGCCGTGGCAGTCAACGCCTTCTCGGACGCCGTGCCCCAAGATACAAGCGAATTCCCATCGTGGCCGCGCGATCCGCAGGCTGCCGTCAATGGCGCCGCAGTTCCTGCGCTCGGCACCGGCTATCGCCGTATCTTCACTCTCAAGCAACGTGAGCTCACGCAAACCGTCGCTTGGCTGGTCGATGGCGTCGAAGCACTCGACCGCTATGGCGTGGATATCCCGGAAGATGCCCGCGTACTCGCGCGACGATGCTGGCCGGGAGCCCTGACTATCGTGGTCAAGGCAGCCCCCTGCGTGCCGACCTTTATGCGCGCTGCCGACGACACCGTGGCCCTGCGCGCTTCGGCCTCTCCCGTGGTCCAAGCGCTCATCCGCGCCTGCGGCAGTCCCCTTGCCTGCACGAGCGCCAACACGCACGGCGCGCCTTCGCCGGCAAGCTTTGCCGCCGTCGAGGGTCGCATCCTGGAGGGGGTCGATGTTGCCGTCGACGCCGGTGAGACCCCGTGTCGCGACGCCTCGACCATCGTGTCGTTCCAGCACGGCGGGCTCCAGATCCTGCGCCAAGGCGCACTTCCCGCATCAGAGATCGAGCGGGTCCTGTCCGACCCGATGCAATAGAAAGGTGTAAGCGATGTCGTTGAATCTGGGCAGCCTGGGCATGGAAGATGCCTCGTTTAACTTTGGCGGTTCCTACATCATGGCGCTCGACTGCGGCACCACCTCGGTACTTGCGACCATCGTCGACGAGTATGGATGCATCGTCGCGCAGGCACGTCGCAGCGTCAAAACGAGTTTTCCGCGTCCCGGTTGGGTAGAGCAAGACCCCATGACGGTCCTTGCCAGCCAGATTGCCGTCATGATGGAGGTTCAGTTTAAGAGCGGTATCCATTCCGACCGCATCGCCGCCATCGGCATCTCCAACCAGCGCGAGACCACGGTGGTCTGGGACCGCGTGAGCGGCCAGCCCATCTATAACGCCATCGTATGGCAGTGCCGTCGTACCGCGCCGGCGATCGACGCGTTGGTTGAACAGGGTTGCGAGGAGCTGGTGCGCTCCCGCACGGGACTCACGCTCGATCCGTATTTCTCGGCCTCCAAGGTGCAGTGGATTCTCGACAACGTCGACGGCGCACGCGAGAGCGCGGCGGCGGGCGACCTCATGTTTGGCACCATCGACACCTGGCTCATCTACAACCTCACCGGCGGCCAGGTCTTTGCCACCGACTACACCAATGCCAGCCGCACGGCACTCTTTAATATCCATACGCTCGATTGGGACGACGACCTGCTGGCGCTCTTTGACGTTCCACGTTCCATGATGCCCGAGGTTCGCTGGAGCTCGGGCGACTACGGCCGCGTCGCGAGCGACATCATGACCAACATGCCGCCCATCATGGGCGTGGCGGGTGACCAACAGGCGTCGCTGTTCGGCCACTGTTGTTTCCGTCCCGGCCAGACCAAAAACACCTATGGCACGGGCTGCTTTATGCTCATGAACACCGGCGACGAGATCGTCGAATCCAAGAATGGCCTGGTCTCCACCATCGGTATCGCTGCGGACGACAAAGTCAGCTATGCGCTCGAGGGCTCTATTTTTGCCGCCGGCTCAACGATGAACTGGCTTCGCAACAACATGGGCATCATCTCGAGCGTGAGCGAGTCGGCACAACTCGCCGCTTCGATTAGCGACAACGAGGGCTGCTACTTCGTTCCCGCCTTTGCAGGTTTGGGTGCTCCCTGGTGGGACCCGCATGCCCGCGGTATCGTGTGCGGTCTGACCGGCGCCTCGAGCCGTGCGACCATCGTACGTGCCGCCTGCGAATCCATGGCATATCAGAGCTACGACGTGCTGCGCGCCATGGAGCAGGACGTGGGGCTTTCGATTGAGCGCCTGTCTGTCGATGGCGGTGCCTCGCGCAACGAGTTCATCATGCAATTCCAGGCCGACCTGCTGGATATCCCCGTGCTGCAATGCGAGACGGTGGAGACCACGGCAATCGGTGCCGCGTACTTGGCGGGTCTTGCCGTCGGCTATTGGGAAGACCTTGAAGAGCTGGAGCAAAATGCCCAGATCGTTAGGACCTTTCTTCCCCATATGTCCGCCGAGCGTCGCGAGCAAAACCTTGCGGGCTGGCGTGATGCAGTCAAGCGCTCGCTCAGTGCTGCACAGTAGGGCTGCGATGGGCTGCTCGATACAACAAACCGCTAAACTTATGCATGGCGTGCGGCGGCAACGTTGCTGCGCGCCTTGTCAGCAAGGCCGTTTTGCGGCCGCAACGAAAGGGGCAATCAACCCATGACCGTCACCTACGATGCGTCCCGTGTGACGCTTGTCGATCATCCGCTCGTCCAGCACAAGCTGTCGATTCTGCGCGACAAAAACACCGGCACCAACCAGTTCCGCCAGCTCGTGCGCGAACTCGCGCTTTTTGACGGCTACGAGGCCATGCGCGACCTGCCTATGGAAGACGTCGAGGTCGAGACCCCCATCACTACCGCCACGTTCAAACAGCTCGCCGGCAAGAAACTCGCCATCGTGCCCATCCTGCGTGCGGGCCTTGGCATGGTCGACGGCATTCTCGACCTGGTGCCCTCCGCTCGCGTGGGCCACATCGGCATGGAGCGCGACGAGGTCACCCACGAGCCGCACGAGTATTACTGCAAGATGCCCAAGGATATCGACCAGCGCATCTGCCTGGTCGTCGACCCCATGCTCGCCACGGGCGGTTCGGCCGAGATGGCCATCAGCTACCTGCGCGAGCGCGGTGTCAAGGATATCCGCATGCTGTGCATCGTCGCCGCGCCCGAGGGCCTCAAGTCACTGACCGAAAAGGACCCCGACGTACATATTTATACGTGCGCCATCGACGACCATCTCAACGAGGCCGCCTACATCGTTCCCGGCCTCGGCGACGCCGGCGACCGCATCTTCGGCACGCTCTAGTCGCTGGGCTAAGACGGCCGCGGCTGCAAATTCGAAGAAACGGTGCGCGCGGTCGAACAAAAGGCGACCGCGCACTCCTGTTAACGGACGTTTTGCCCTGCAGGGTTCGAGAAAAACGTATTACCGTACCTGCGGCATAAAGAAGGTCTTAAGAAAACGAACAGGTGCGTATTAACCGATGCTTTTTCGGTTGTACTTTAGCGATTGGCTCGTACAATAGTCACCAATGTTTGGCTGGGACTGTGCTGTGAGGCGTTAAAAAGGAAAGCGAGGAAGCCAGTGTTTCAGATAGTCGATCTGCTCGCTATCGTTGCAGGCGCAATCGCGGGCGCAATTGCCTTCCTTCCCTTTGTCTTTACGCTCAAGCCGGTTCTTGACGATAAACAGAATGCGGACATGCTCAAGGGCATGGTGAGCCTGGCGGTCTCGGCAGTCGCCCTGCTCGTCTTTACCTTGGTTGTGTTTGCGTTGTTCGGAGAGGCATTTCGCATGTTCCTCCTGGGCGAGGCGATCGGCTTCGTGGCCTTTATGGCCGCCTGCACGGTTCGCGTCGCCAAGGCGCTGCGAGATCCTCATGAGGTCGAAAGGTAAGTCGTGGAAATTTTTGAAAAGCTGCCTGATGAGATTAATCATCTGGTCAGCGAGTTCAGCTCCACCCCTGTCGTGGGCGATCTGAGCTGCGGCATCACGCAGTACTCGTTTTGGCTGATCGTCTCCACGATCGTGCTCCTGATCGTCCTGGCCGTGTTCAAGAAGAAGCAGACCCTGGTTCCCAAGGGCTTCTTCGTCAACGGTTTCGAGTACATCATCGAGTACGTCGAGAACGATATCGGCAAGGGCGTCGTGGGTGAGAACTGGAAGAAGCACTTCCCGTTCCTGTGCTCGCTTTTCCTGTTCATCCTGATCAATAACATGATCGGCCTGATCCCGGGAATGAAGCCCGGCACCGGCGCAATCGGCTCCACCGCCGCGCTCGCCATTTTCGCCTTCGTGTACTTCATCTACTACGGATGCAAGGCTCACGGCGCGATCGGCTACATCAAGAGCCTCGCCCCGCAGGGCGTGAGCTTCCCGATGAACGTGCTCGTGTGGGTTGTCGAGCTATTCTCGACCTTCCTGCGCCTCATCACGCTCGCCGTTCGTCTGTTCTGCAACATGTTCGCAGGACACGTGGTCATGGGCTCGTTCGCCATCATGGCGAGCATGTTCATGCAGCCGCTGCTTCAGCAGGTTTCCGCGGCCCACGCCGTCGGCGCCCTGCCTTCGCTGGCCTGGCTTGCCATCCTCATCCTGATCTATGCGATCGAGCTTGTGGTCGGCGCCATCCAGGCTTACGTCTTCACGGTCCTTACCGCCGTGTATGTCTCCGAGGCAGAGGAGGTCGCGGAGGAGGAGTAGTCTCCCGTTCGCGTCTTAAAGGTAAGGCAATTCGTTTAACCGCCGGTGCCCGTACCCATGGAGCCCGGCAGTTATAAAAGGTTATCCTGCGTGAAATAAGACACGCACGACAAAGGAGGAATCGTGGGAGTTATCGGTTACGGTCTCGGTGTTATCGGCGCTGGTCTTGCTATCGGCCTGTCTGCTCTGGGTGCTACGGGTGCTATGGCCCGTCAGCCTGAGGTCCAGGGCCGCGTGTTCACCGTCTTCATCATGGGCTCCGCCTTCGGCGAGGCTCTGGCTCTGATCGGCTTCGTTGTCGCGCTGATCGTTAAATAGCACGGAGCGTCAAGTATGAATCTTTCATCCCAGAAGAGCGCGATCGCACTCTCCGCGTCCGCGGCCGCGCTGCTCATGCCGGTTTCCGCGTTCGCCGAGGACGGCGCTGCCGGTGCGGACATCCTCATCCCTAAGATGGCGGAGTTCATCCCGGCGCTTATCGCCTTCCTGATCATCTGGATCGTGCTGGCCAAGGTCGCCCTGCCGGGCATCATGAAGACCATGGAGGAGCGCGGCAAGAAGATCGAGGAGAGCCTCGACGAGGCCGAGAAGACCAAGCAGGAGGCTATCGCCAAGCGCGCTGAGTCCGACTCGATCGTCACCGACGCCCGTCGTCAGGCTGCCGACATCGTTCTCGAGGCCCGTAAGGACGCCGAGTCCGAGCGCGCCCGTATCATCGAGGCTGCTCACAAGGAGGCCGAGGAGATTATCGCCAAGGCCCACACGACCGTCGAGGACGAGCGCAAGTCCATCTACGCCGGTGCCGCGAGCTCCATCGCCGACCTGTCCGTCGCCGTCGCCACCAAGATCGTGGGCGAGGCACTCGAGGACGATGCCGCGCAGAAGAAGCTCATCGAGCGCTACATCCAGGAAGCAGGTAGCCTGAATGCCGACTAGCCGCTATCAGGACAAGGTGCTCGAGACCTACGCGCGCTCCCTCATGGAAGCCGCCAAGGCCGAGAACCATGTGTTCGAGGACCTCGAGATGATCGAGCGCCTGGCTTCCGCCAGTCCCGAGATCATCGCCGTGCTCGACACCATGTCCAAGCGCGACCAGCTCGACCTTCTTCCCAAGGTGGCAGCTGCCTTTAAGTATGTTGCCGAGGAAGACGAGGATGTAGTGGGCGTGACCGTCACCACGGCGATCCCGCTCGACGACGAGCTGCGTCAAACCATCACTAAGAAATGCGAGCAGGACTTCGGCCGCAAGGTGTTCCTTATCGAGCAGGTCGATCCGTCTATCGTGGGCGGCCTGGTGCTCGAGGCCCGCGGCGAGCGTCGTGACATCTCCGTCAAGACGCAGCTGCGCGTCGCGCAGGAGACCCTCGCAAACTCTGCTAATACGTACGGAGGTGAAGCCTAATGTCCGAAACCCTCAATGCCCAGGATATCGCCAAGAAACTGCAGGAGCAGCTCACGAGCCTCTCCGCGACGGTCGATACGCATGAGGTTTCAACGGTCGACGAGGTAGGCGACGGCATCGCGCGCGTCTCCGGCCTCAAGAGCGCCATGGCAGGCGAGCTTCTGGAGTTCAAGAGCTCCGATACCGGTGAGACCGTCTTCGGCCTCGCCCAGAACCTTGACCGTGACGAGGTCGGCGCCGTTCTGTTTGGTGCCGTCGACGCCATCAAGGAAGGCGACGAGTGCCGCACCACTGGCCGCATTATGGATATCCCCGTGAGCCGTGCCATGCTCGGCCGCGTCGTCAATCCGCTCGGCCAGCCTATCGACGGCCTGGGTGACATCGTCGCCACGCATCGTCGCCCCATCGAGTTCAAGGCCCCCGGTGTCATCGACCGTACCCCGGTGTGCGAGCCGGTTCAGACCGGCCTGTTGGCTATCGACTCCATGGTGCCTATCGGCCGCGGCCAGCGTGAGCTTATCATCGGCGACCGTAAGACCGGTAAGACCGCCATTGCCATCGATGCTATCCTCAATCAGCGCGGCAAGGGCATGGTCTGCATCTATGTCGCCATCGGCCAGAAGGCCTCCACGGTCGCTAACATCCGCGAGACCCTCGCTCAGCACGGTGCACTCGACTACACCATCATCGTTTCGGCCACCGCTGCCGATTCCGCCCCTATGCAGTACATCGCGCCTATGGCCGGTGCCGCTATCGGCGAGTTCTTCATGTACAACGGCGAGGACGGCAAGCCCGCCAGCGAGACCAACCCCGGTGGCCACGTGCTCGTCATCTACGATGACCTGTCCAAGCAGGCTGTGGCCTACCGTCAGATGTCGCTGACGCTGCATCGTCCGCCCGGACGCGAGGCCTATCCTGGCGACATCTTCTACCTGCACTCTCGTCTGCTCGAGCGTGCCGTCAAGATGTCCAAGAAGAACGGCTACGGCTCCATGACGGCTCTTCCGATCATCGAGACCCAGGACGGCGACGTCTCGGCCTACATTCCGACCAACGTTATTTCCATTACCGATGGTCAGATCTACCTGCAGTCCGAGCTCTTCTTCCAGGGCCAGCGCCCGGCAGTCGACGTGGGCATTTCCGTGTCCCGCGTCGGTGGCGACGCGCAGACCAAGGCTATGAAGCAGGTCGCCGGCAACCTCCGTCTGGACCTCGCTTCGTACCAGGAGCTCGCCGGCTTTACGCAGTTCGGCTCCGACCTCGACGAGGCTACTCAGAAGCAGCTTACCCACGGTGCCCGCATGACCGAGCTCCTTAAGCAGCCGCGTTATAAACCGTTTGAGGTTGGCGAGCAGATCGTTACGCTGTTTGCCGGCAACGAGGGCTTCCTGGATGATTTGGAGATCGCCGACGTGCTGCCTTTCCGTGCCGAGCTCGTCGAGTACATGGACAATGGCTTTGGCTCGCTGCTCGACAAGGTTCGCGCCAAGAAGATCGACGATGACACCAAGGCTGAGCTCCTGCGCGTCATCGGCGACTTTAAGCAGCAGTTCATGGCCAAGCACCATGCCGATACGACTGGATCAGAGGAGAACTAAGCCCTATGGCCAACCTTCGCGACATTAAGAAGCGAATCTCCTCGGTTACCACGACCAAGCAGATCACGCGCACGATGGAGATGGTCTCTACGGCCAAGATCCGTCGTGCCCTCGATCGCTCCAAGCAGGCCGAGCCCTATAAGGAGGCGCTGACCGACGTCATGTTGACGGTCGCCGGCGACGCCTCCTGCTCGGGCAACGATCCCATGCTGCATAAGCATGAGAGCGTTAAGCGTGGCCTGATTGTCGTTATTGCTTCGGACCGCGGCCTTGCCGGCGGTTTCAATACGACGGTGGAGCGCACGGCCGAAAAGCTCGCCGCTTCCTGGGCGAACGATGGCATCGAGTGCGAGATCATTGCGTGCGGACGCAAACCGGCCACGTATTTCCGCGACCGCGCAAACGTCGTCATGCACTTTGAGGGCAATTCCTCCGAGCCCGATTTCAATCAGGCTCGCATGATCTCCTCTCATATCTGCGATGCGTATCGTGCCGGTGAGCTTGACCGTGTCGAGCTTGTCTACCACCACGCCAAGAACCGCGTGGATCAGGAGCTTCGCGTCGAGCACTTGCTGCCGCTCGATCCCGAGATGATCGCTATGGCCCACGGTCCGCGTAAGAACGAGACCGACGCCCCTAAGCGCATCTCGTCCACGTTCGAGTTCGTGCCCTCTCCCGAGCATGTTCTCGGCAAGCTTGTACCGTCGTATATCCTGACGGTCATCTACCAGGCCCTGATCGATTCGGCGGCTGCCGAGCAGGGTGCACGCCGTAAGGCCATGCACTCCGCGACGGAAAACGCCACCGCGATCATCTCGACCCTTACCCGCACGTATAGTCGCGTGCGTCAGGCTTCGATCACGACCGAGATTAACGAGATTGTCGGCGGAGCCTCAGCATTGGAGGAACAGTAATGGCTAATAACACCGTAAAGCTTGCGGTCGAGGAAGCCACCAAGAAGACGACTGCCGGTGATGGTCGCATCGTTCGTATCATCGGCCCTGTCGTCGACGTCAAGTTTGACGGCGCGGTGCCCCCGATCTACAACGCGCTCACGGTCGAGGCCGAGACCCCGATCGGTCACCTGAGCACGATCCTCGAGGTCGAGAGCCAGCTTCCGGGCGGCGTCGTCCGCACGGTCGCCATGTCCTCGACCGACGGCCTGCAGCGCGGCCTTGTCGCCACCGATACCGGTGAGCCCATGAAGATGCCCGTTGGCCCCAAGACGCTCGGTCGTATTTGGAACGTTATGGGCAAGCCCGTTGACGGCAAGCCCATGCCCGAGGTGGAGGAGTTCTATCCCATCCACCACGCAGCGCCCCGCTTTGACGAGCTCACCACCAAGACCGAGATCTTCGAGACCGGTATCAAGGCCGTCGACCTTCTTGAGCCCTACATTCGTGGCGGTAAGACGGGCCTGTTCGGTGGCGCCGGCGTCGGCAAGACCGTTCTGATTCAGGAACTCATCAACAACCTCGCTCAGGAGCACGGCGGCACCTCGGTGTTCACCGGCGTCGGCGAGCGTACCCGTGAGGGTACCGACCTTTATCTCGAGATGAGCGAGTCCGGCGTTATCGACAAGACTTGCTTGGTCTACGGTCAGATGAACGAGCCGCCTGGAGCGCGTCTGCGCATCGGTCTGGCCGGCCTCACCACCGCTGAGTACTTCCGCGATCGTGGCCAGGACGTCCTGCTGTTCATCGATAACATCTTCCGCTTCTCCCAGGCCGGTTCCGAGGTTTCCGCCCTTCTGCGCCGTAT
>CABUMU010000059.1 GCA_902492855.1 uncultured Collinsella sp.
TGTATCGACGTACGCTCCAATATTGAACTCGGGTGTCGACGCCTCAAACCGCCTCGCACTCTCACCTTCACCCTCGGTCCAATGGATATTCCAGGTGACAGCATGTTGCAAATCTCGCTCGCGATCCATAGCGGCAAAGTACATCGTGCCATTAATGACAGTATCGCTTGATGTGTCCTTATCAATTGTGCTGCGTGTGTCAGGCCATTCCTCGCCGAACTTCATATCGGGCGTGCCGATGCCCTGCTCTTCTTCACCATAGAGAACAAGTTCGCCAATCTCTGCTGCTGGCTTGTAGTAGTTAACTCCATTTGGATTGGACAACGTAAACGTCACGGCTCCGCAGCCGTTTTGGTCGATTGCCATCTCATGGATATCAAGCGTATAGCCGTTGCCCTCGACGGACAGATTAACCTCCTGGACTGCGCCTTCCAGGCTTTGGGGCGCGATGCCATCGCCAAACTCTCTGGTGTAGGTATATTTAGTTCCCGATGAGCCGCCGTTGGTCCAGGTAATGGAATCCCCGTTGCCGTGGTTTCCCCAGGCAGAGGCAAAATAGCTGGAATTGACGACGGCGTAGGCGACCCCTCCGGTCGCCAGCACTCCGGCAAGGCATCCGATCACGGCAACATACAGAGGCTTCGCGTGACCCTTTCGGCGAAGCGGCTCACCAGCAGCGGCATAAAGAACACGGTCAGCAAGATCGCTATCGGCTTGGACGGACTCGAAGGCCTGCTTGATTTGATTGGATTTCACGGTCGCCCTCCTCTAGGATGAACTTGAGCTTCGATCTGCCGCGAGCCAAACGCGTTCGAACAGTCGCGGCTGGCACATGCAATAACTCGGCAATCTCTGAGGTCGAAAAGCCCAGATAGTAATAGAGCATGATGGGAACACGGAATCGTTCCGGAAGTCGCATAACGTCTGACAGGACCGCCTTGGTCTCCTCCTGCGCCGTCGAAAGCGAATCGGCCAGACTTTCAATATCCTCCACGCGTCTCCACGGCTTTCGAAAGAGAGATTTGCATTCATTGATCGTGACCCGGATAAGCCATCGACGAAGATGTTCCCAGCTTTCAAATTGCGCATCGCTTTTGAGTAACTTCAGAAAGACGTCTTGAGCGACATCGTCGGCATCGGCACGATCGCGCAGATACGTCAATGCGATTCGAAACACGACATCCCTGTGATCTTCGACCGCCTGTCTAAAAGCTTGTTCTTCCATAATCACCTCCCGGTGACGTTAATGATTCTTGATGAGGCCCTCACCATAGATACGCTCTTGCCGGACGAAATGTTTCAAATTCAAGCAGGAAAAACCTACCAAAATAAACCTGTCCCTTTTTGGCAGGTTTTCTTCAACAAAAAAGGCCCGCCCCCCTGTTGGGAAGCGAGCCTTTATAAGCGCGGTTAACGTACTTGGAAGTTACTCCTCGTCGTTGTCCTTGGCCTCTTCGGCGTCGTCGGTGTCCACGAGCTGGTTGAGCAGCTCGTCGAGGGAAGCCATGTCCTCGTTGATGGCACCGTTGGCGGGAGCCTTCTTGTCGCCGATCGGAGCGCCCAGGAGCTCCTCGTCGGCGTCGGCGTGATGCGTCGGCGCGGCAGAGGTGCCCAGCAGGATGTCGTCCGGACCGTCGGGGCTAAAGACCATCTGCAGCAGCTGCGAGAGGTCTTCCTCGTCGGCAACGTCGTCATTGTTCTCGAGGATGTAGAGCAGGTCGTGGGCCTCAAGGCCGTCACGGAGCTCCTCGATCGCCTTGGCACCGATGCCGTCGATGCGCAGCAGATCCTCCTCGGACTTGCCGACCAGGTCGCCGACCGTCTCAATGCCGACCTCGCTGAACTTGTTGGTCCAGCGCTGCGACACGCCCAGGTCGTCGAACAGGTACAGGCGAGCCTTCTCGGCGGAGATGGTGTGGCCGTTGCGGGTGAACGAACCGTCAGCACCACCGAACTCGTCGTAGCCGGCCCAGTCGAGCTGCTGCGGAAGCTGCTCGTCCAGGTCCTTGAGCTCCACCGGAGCCCACTCGGGCAGCGACTTGGCGTTGGGCGAAGCCGGGCCGTCGATGTCCACGTAGCCGTCGGCCGTGCGATACGTCAGCTTGGCGTTGGCGTACGGCTTGAGGCCGGTACCAGCCGGGATCTTCTTACCGACGATGACGTTGGACTTAAGGTCGAGCAGGTGGTCGACCTTGCCTTCGATGGCAGCCTCGGTAAGGACACCGGCGGTACGGATGAACGAAGCGCTCGACAGCCAGGAGTCGATGTTGGACGCGACCTTGAGCGTACCCAGGATGACGGGCTCGGCCACAGGAGCCTGACCGCCCAGACGGGCAACGCGCTCGACCTCGTCGGCGAACTCGTAGCGGTCGACATACTGACCAAGCAGGTACTTGGAATCACCGGGGTTGGTGATCTGAACGCGACGCAGCATCTGACGTGCGAGCACCTCGATGTGCTTGTCGTTCAGGTCGACGCCCTGGCTGGTGTAGACGTCCTTGACGCTCTCGACGAAGGTGTGCATCGTCGACTCGATGTCGGTCAGCTTGCGCAGGTTGCGGAAGTTGACGAAGCCCTTGGTGATCTGGTCGCCGGCGCGAACCTCGCAGCCGTCCTCGATCTCGGGCATAAAGCGCACCGATGCGGGGACGCGACGCTCGTCGAGGACACGGGTGTGATCCTCGGAGTCGGTGAGCGTCAGCACGTACTCGGACTTCTCGGGCTTAATCGAGAGGTGACCGGAGTACGGAGCCAGCTCGGCCTCGCGACCCAGAATCTTCTCGTTGACGTTGCCGACGATATCGAACATACGGCTGACCGTAGGCAGACCCTGCGTAATATCGTCGACGCCAGCGACGCCGCCGGAGTGAATGGTACGCATCGTAAGCTGCGTACCGGGCTCGCCGATGGACTGGGCGGCAATAATGCCGACGGCAGTACCGATAGCGACCGGGCGACGGGTGGAAAGATCCCAGCCGTAGCACTTCTGGCACACGCCGTACTTGGAGCGGCAGGTGAGCAGCGCGCGAAGCTTGACCTTCTTAAGGCCGGCATCGACCATCTTCTGGATGTCGGCGACCTTCTCGATGTAACCGTCCTGCTCAAAGAGCACGGTGCCATCGGGGGCCACGACGTCCTCAATGAAGCAACGGCCGACGAGGTCGGTGTTGAGGTCGGTGGTGCCGGGGATGATGAGGTTGTAGGTGACGCCCTCGTGCGTACCGCAGTCCTCCTCGCGGACGATGACGTCCTGGGCTACGTCGACCAGACGACGGGTCAGGTAACCAGAGTCCGAGGTGTGGGATGCGGTATCGACCAGGCCCTTACGGGCGCCGTAGGTCGAAATGAAGTACTCGAGCGGCAGCAGGCCCTCGCGGAAGTTCGCCTTAATGGGAAGGTCGATCGTCTCGCCGGACATGTCTGCCATCAGGCCACGCATGCCGCCGAGCTGACGCAGCTGGGTCTTAGAACCACGGGCGCCGGAGTCGGCCATCATGTACAGCGGGTTCTCCTCGTCGAACATGTCGAGCATGAGCGCTGCAACCTTATCGGTACAAGCGGTCCACTCGTTAACGACTTCGATGTGGCGCTCCGTCTCGTTGATGAAGCCCTCCTCGAAGTACTCGTTGATCTGGTCGACGTTGGCCTGGGCGCGGTCGAGCAGCTCCTGCTTCTCGGCAGGGATAAGAGCGTCCCACACCGAGATGGTGAGGCCGGCGCGGGTAGCGTAGTGGAAGCCGGAGTACTTGATGGCGTCGAGGATCGGGCCGACCTTGGCCTCGGGGTAACGATCGCAGCAGTCGGCAACCAGCTTGGCCACATCGCCCTTGACCATCTTGTAGTTCATGAACTCATAGTCTTCGGGCAGGCACTGGCGGTTGAAGATGATGCGGCCGATAGAGGTCTCGAAGCGCGCGGTCTTGTTGCCGGTGACATCGTAGTCGGCGAACTCGTTCTTGCCGTTCTTGACGCGGAAGATACGGGTGCCGTCCTCGTTGATGACGTTGGCATCGGCAGCGGACACGCGGACCTGGATCTTGGCCTGCATGTCGACCTCGGAGCGGCAGTCATAGGCGTGCAGCGCGTCGTCGAAGCTCGAGAACACGTGGTTCTCGCCCGGCAGACCCTCGCGAACCTGGGTGAGGTAGTACACACCGATGATCATGTCCTGCGAAGGGATGTTGACCGGCTTGCCGGATGCCGGCGAGCGCAGGTTGTTCGCAGACAGCATGAGCACGCGGGCCTCGGCCTGAGCCTGGCTGGACAGCGGCACGTGGACAGACATCTGGTCGCCGTCGAAGTCGGCGTTGAAGGGCGAGCAGACCAGCGGATGCAGGTGGATAGCCTTGCCCTCGACCAGCACCGGCTCAAAGGCCTGGATGGACAGACGGTGCAGGGTCGGTGCACGGTTGAGCAGCACGACGCGGCCGTCGATGACCTCTTCGAGGATGTCCCACACAAAGGTGGCACCACGGTCGATAGCGCGCTTGGCGCCCTTGATGTTCTCGACCTTGCCAAGCTCGACCAGGCGCTTCATGACGAAGGGCTTGAAGAGCTCTAGCGCCATGGTCTTGGGCAGACCGCACTGGTGCAGCAGCAGCTTGGGGTCGGTAACGATGACCGAACGGCCGGAGTAGTCGACACGCTTACCCAGCAGGTTCTGACGGAAACGACCCTGCTTGCCCTTGAGGGCCTCGGCGAGCGACTTGAGCGGGCGACCGCCACGGCCAGAGACCGGGCGACCACGACGGCCGTTGTCGAACAGGGCGTCCACGGACTCCTGGAGCATGCGCTTCTCGTTGTTCACGATGATCGCGGGGGCGTCCAGGTCGAGCAGGCGCTTGATTCGGTTGTTACGGTTGATCACGCGACGGTACAGGTCGTTGAGGTCGGACGCGGCGAAGCGGCCACCGTCGAGCTGGACCATCGGGCGCAGATCGGGCGGAATGACCGGAATGACGTCCAGAATCATATTCGCGGGGCTGTTGCCGCCCTTCAGGAAGGCGTCAACGACCTCGAGGCGCTTAACGGCCTTCTCGCGCTTCTGCTTCTGGGAGTCCTCGTCGGCGATGATGGCCTTGAGCTTCTCGGCCTCGGAAGGAAGGTCTATGGCAGCGAGCAGATCGCGGACGGCCTCGGCACCCATGCCACCCTTGAAGTACATGGAGTAGTAGCGGGTCATCTCGCGGAACAGCGGCTCATCGGAAATGAGGTCGCGCTCGCTGAGCTTCATGAAGGCGTTGAAGGCGTCCGTGCGGAGCTGCTTCTCGTCCTTGCACTCTTCCTCGATGTCGACGATGCCAGAGGCGATCTCCTCGGGGGTCAGCGGCTCCTCGTCGGAGAACTCGTCAAAGTTCTCAGGGTTGCCCTGCTCCTTGAGGGACTCGATCTGGCGAGCGCACTCGGCATCGATCTCTTCCAGATCGGCGGCGAGCTCCTCGCGCAGGTCGTCGGCGTCGGCCTCGCGAGCCTCGTAGTCGACCTCGGTGATGATGTAGCTGGCAAAGTACAGAACCTTCTCGAGGTCCTTGGACTTGATGTCGAGCATACGGCTCATCGGGAAGCTCGTGGGGCTCTTGAAGTACCAGATGTGGGACACGGGAGCGGCGAGCTCGATATGGCCCATGCGGTCGCGACGCACCTTGGCCGAGGTGACCTCGACGCCGCAGCGCTCGCAGACGATGCCCTTAAAGCGGATGCCCTTGTACTTGCCGCAGGAGCACTCCCAGTCCTTGGCGGGACCGAAGATCTTCTCGCAGAACAGGCCGTCCTTCTCGGGCTTGAGGGTACGGTAATTGATGGTCTCCGGCTTCTTGACCTCACCGTGCGACCAGGAACGGATCTGGTCGGCGGAGGCAAGGGAGATCTTTACCGAGTCAAAATCAGTAGCTTCGAAATCTGCCACAGTCAACTACTCCTTATCAGTGGTCGTGGCGGCGACAGCCTCGGGGGCCTCGGCGGTCTCGGCATCCTCGGCCTCGACGTCGGCGTCAACGCCGGCGAGCGCAGCCAGGTCATCGAGGGCAGAGGTCTCCTCGGCGGTCACAGGGGCGGAGGCGTCCTCGTCGGCATCGTGCATGGGCTCGATGTCCAGTGCGAGGGAGCGAATCTCCTTGACGAGAACCTTGAAGGACTCGGGGATACCCGGGACCGGGACGTTCTCGCCCTTGACGATGGACTCGTAGGTCTTGACGCGGCCCACGGTATCGTCGGACTTGACGGTCAGGATCTCCTGCAGGACGTTGGAAGCACCGTAAGCGTACAGTGCCCAAACTTCCATCTCGCCGAAGCGCTGGCCGCCGAACTGAGCCTTGCCGCCCAGAGGCTGCTGGGTAACCAGGCTGTAAGGGCCGGTCGAACGAGCGTGGATCTTGTCGTCGACCATGTGGCCGAGCTTGAGGATGTAGGACGTACCCACGGTAATGGGCTCGCGGAACTCCTCGCCGGTGCGGCCGTCGAACAGACGGGTCTTGCCGCGCTCGTCAAGCTGGGTGACGAACTCGGGACGCATGTGATCGCCAAAGGCAGCGGTGGCCTTGTTGAGCATGTTCTTGTTGGCACGACGGATGACCTCGGCGATCTCGTCCTCCTTGGCGCCGTCAAAGACGGGCGTCGCGGTGAAGAACGGACCGGGGACATACTTGTCGGAGTCGGCATCCTCGGTATCCCAACCGCAGGCAGCAGCCCAGCCAAGGTGGCACTCGAGCAGCTGGCCGACGTTCATACGCGAAGGAACGCCCAGCGGGTTGAGGATAACGTCGATCGGGGTACCGTCAGCCATGTAGGGCATGTCCTCGACCGGCAGAACGTTGCAGATAACACCCTTGTTGCCGTGGCGGCCGGCGATCTTATCGCCCTGCTGGATCTTACGACGCTGGGCGACGTAGACGCGCACCTGCTCGTTGACGCCGGGGGCCAGGTCGTCGCCGTTCTCGCGGCTAAAGCGGACGACGTCGATGACGCGGCCGTAAGCGCCGTGAGGCATCTTAAGGGAGGTGTCGCGGACATCGTGGGCCTTGGCACCGAAGATAGCGCGCAGCAGGCGCTCCTCGGCGGTCAGAGCGCTCTCGCCCTTAGGCGTGACCTTGCCGACCAGGATGTCGCCAGGGCCGACCTCGGCGCCGATGCGGATGATGCCGTCCTCGTCGAGGTTGGCAAGCATGTCCTCGGAGAGGTTCGGGATCTCGCGGGTGATCTCCTCGGGGCCGAGCTTGGTGTCGCGGGCATCGATCTCGTGACGGGTGATGTTGATGGTCGTCAGCAGGTCCTCGGCCACCAGGCGCTCGGACACGACGATACCGTCCTCGTAGTTAAAGCCTTCCCACGGCATATAGGCCACGGTGAGGTTTTGGCCCAGTGCGAGCTCGCCATGATCGGTCGAGGGACCGTCGGCCAGAGGCTCGCCCTGCTCAACAGTGTCACCGACGCGCACGAGCGGACGGTGGTTGATGCAGGTGGACTGGTTGGAGCGCTGGTACTTGGCCAGGTGATACTCGTCCATGCCGCCGGCATGCTTGACGATGATCTTGGCGGCGTCGGCAAAGATGACCTCGCCGGCGTTCTTGGCCAGGGTGACCTCGCCGGAGTCCAGAGCGGCGCGACGCTCCATGCCGGTACCGACATAGGGAGCGGCGGGGTGAACCAGCGGCACGGCCTGACGCTGCATGTTAGCGCCCATCAGCGTACGCTTGGCGTCGTCGTGCTCCAGGAACGGAATCAGCGTTGCTGCGACGGAGAGCATCTGACGCGGCGAGACGTCCATGTAGTCGACGTCCTCGACAGGCACGTCGGCGGGAGCGCCGAAGGAGCCGTCGAAGTCGCGGGTACGGGCGATCACGGTGTGCGGACGGACGATCTTGCCCTCGGCATCGGTCGTGATGAACTCGTTGGTCTTGGGATCGAGCGGCGTGTTGGCCGGCGCGATGACGTGCTTCTCTTCCTCGTCAGCGGTCATCCAGTCGATCTGGTCGGTGGCAACGCCGTTCTCGACGCGACGGAACGGGGCCTCGATGAAGCCATACTCGTTGACGCGGGCGTAGAGGGCGAGCGAGCCGATCAGGCCGATGTTGGGGCCTTCGGGGGTCTCGATCGGGCACATGCGGCTGTAGTGCGAATTGTGAACGTCGCGGACGGCCGTCGGCACGTTGGTGCGGCGGCTGGAGCCGGACTTGTGGCCGGCAAGACCACCAGGGCCGAGTGCGGACAGACGGCGCTTGTGGGTCAGACCGGTCAGGGGGTTCGCCTGGTCCATGAACTGCGAGAGCTGCGAGGAACCGAAGAACTCCTTGATGGAAGCCACGATCGGGCGGATGTTGATGAGCGACTGCGGAGTGATCTCGTCGATGTCCTGGGAGCTCATGCGCTCACGGACGACGCGCTCCATACGGCTCATGCCGATACGGAACTGGTTGGCGACGAGCTCGCCGACGGTACGGATGCGGCGGTTGCCGAAGTGGTCGATGTCGTCGACCTTGAAGCCCTGCTCGCCGGCAGCGAGGGACAGCAGGTAGCGCAGCGTCGCGACGATATCCTCGTCGGTGAGCACCGTGACCTCTTCCTCGGTGGTGAGGTTGAGCTTCTTGTTGACCTTGTAACGACCGACGCGGGCCAGGTCGTAGCGCTGCGGGTTAAAGAGCAGACCCTCGAGCAGGCTGCGGGAAGCGTCCACGGTGGGAGGCTCGCCCGGGCGCAGGCGACGGTAGATCTCGATGAGGGCGTCCTCGCGGGTGAGGGCGGTGTCGCGCTCGAGGGTGCGCTTGATCACATCGGAGTTGCCGAGCAGCTCGATGATGTCGTCGTTGGTGACGGCGATGCCAAGGGCGCGCAGGAACATCGTGGCGCTCTGTTTGCGCTTACGGTCGATGGAGACCATGAGCTGGTCACGCTTGTCGACCTCAAACTCAAGCCAGGCACCGCGGGACGGGATGATCTGGGCCTTGTAGATCTGCTTGCCCGAATCCATCTCGGAGCTGTAGTACACGCCCGGGGAGCGGACGAGCTGCGAGACGACGATACGCTCGGTACCGTTGATGATGAAGGTGCCCTGATCAGTCATCATGGGGAAGTCGCCCATGAAGACAAGCTGCTCCTTGATCTCGCCGGTCTCCTTGTTGGTGAGACGGACGTCGGTCAGAAGCGGAGCCTGATAGGTCATATCCTTCTCGCGGCACTCCTCGACGGTGTGCGCGGGGTCGCCGAACTGATGCTCGCCGAAGGTAACCTCGAGAACATGGTTCTGGCTCTGGATGGGGCTGGATTCCTTGAACGCCTCACGAAGGCCCTCGTCCTTAAAACGCTCAAAGGATTCCCTTTGAACAGAGATAAGGTTGGGGAGCTCCATGGCCTCCGGGATTTTCCCGAAGCTGACGCGCTTGCGCTCAGTGGCAGTGTATGCGTAGGTCACCAGGTTTTTCCTCCTTCACGGAAATGCTCGGTGGGTTGGCGAGGCATAGCTTCGCCAGTTATCGCAACCTAATAGTTTATCAGGTACCGACCGTTGGGCAAGAAAAGCCTTGACGCGATTGAGTTTTTGGAGTAGCAAAGTTTTTCGACAGAAAACACGCAGGTAGATAGTGGTATACCGAACATCTGTTCATATATTTTCTGTGAACAGAGAGCCGCCAATCGCAGCTCTTATAAAAAACGGGCGCGAACCGAGGTCCGCGCCCGTAAATGTCGATGTCCGAAGGCTTACTTGCGCATCAAGCCGCCGCGCTCGTCGATGGCGTCCCAGAAGGCGCTTGCAAAGCGAGGATCGCTTGCAGCCATGAGAGCGTTGGTGGCCATCCAGCCAGAGGGAGTGCCGGTGTCGTAGCCCGACAGCGGGTCGATGACGACCGCGTACATGGCCTCGCGGTCGAGCGAGCGGGCCATGGCGTCGGTAAGCTGAATCTCGCCGCCCTTGCCGGCCTGCTGATCAGCGAGCAGGTCCATGACCAGCGGGCTCAGCAGATAACGGCCGACAATGTACAGGTTGGACGGAGCCGCCTCGGGAGCGGGCTTCTCGACCAGACCGCCGATGCGCCAGACAGCGCCCGGCTCTGCATCGGCAACGTCCTCGGCGCCCTCGAGCGAACCGACGCGCTCGCCGGCGATAACGCCGTAGCGGCTGACTTCCTCGGGCGAGCAAGCAGCGACGGCGATAACCGAAGCTCCACCGTGCTCCTTGGAAACGGCGAGCATCTTGTCGCAGATGTCGCGATTAGGCACAACGTAGTCGCCCAGAAGAACCAGGAAGTTCTCCCCTGCCACGGCGTCGGCAGCAGAGCGGATAGCATGGCCGAGGCCCTTGGGCTCGTACTGATAACGGAAGTCGACCGGCATACCGCCAGCGTGGGCGACGGCATCGGCATAGGCGTTCTTGCCGCGCTCGCGCAGCAGGTTCTCGAGCGAGCGATCGGGCTGGAAGTAGTTCAGTAGCTCGGGCTTACCGGGAGATGTAACGATGATGGCGTCGTCGACTTCCTCGGGGTCGAGCGCCTCCTCGACGACGTACTGAATGACGGGCTTGTCGAGCACCGGCAGCATCTCTTTGGGCGTGCACTTGGTGCCAGGCAGAAAACGCGTGCCAAGACCGGCGGCGGGGATGATTGCCTTCATGTTATTCAAAGATCCTTTCGCAGGCGCAAAAGCGCCCCATGCGTGCGGCGCACGGCCGCAGACCAAATTGCGATACCCAAGCATCTTACCGCTGGGACTATATGTCGCTACAAGGCAGAGACAATTCTTCAGCAGGTCAACGCAAATTATTGCTCGAATGGTGCAATTTTATTGCCCAACGGCAGGGCACCCGATACGACGCAAATCACAGAATACGGCAGTTTGAGCTACCGATGTCGAGGGACTGAAAAACAAAAAAGACGGGGCTCGCAATGCGAACCCCGCCTGCAAAGAAATCTGGCGAGAAAGCCTGATTACTTGAGGGTGACAGCAGCGCCAGCAGCCTCGAGCTTCTCCTTGGCAGCCTCGGCGTCCTCCTTCTTGGCACCCTCGAGAACAGCCTTGGGAGCGCCCTCGACGACCTCCTTGGCCTCCTTCAGGCCAAGGTTGGTGAGCTCACGGACGGCCTTGATGACCTGGATCTTGTTGTCGCCGAAGCCCTCGAGCACGACGTCAAACTCGGTCTTCTCCTCGGCCTCAGCAGCGCCAGCAGCGGGAGCGGCGACAACAGCGGCAGGAGCAGCGGCGGAAACGCCGAAGGTGTCCTCGATAGCCTTGACGAGCTCGGAAGCCTCGAGAAGGGTCATTTCCTTAAGAGCATCGATGATCTCATCGGTGGTAAGCTTAGCCATTTCTAAGTCCTTTCGGTTTCCGTGCGGATGCACGGAGATCAGTTAAAACACGGCGCGAATGCGCCAGGGGTGCGGCGTTGCCGCCGCGGGTGAAAACAGCAACTAGGCTGCCTTCTGCTCGGAGACCTGCTGGATCGAACGAGCGAGACCAGAGGAAACGCCGTTGACGCAGACAGCGATGTCGCGAGCGAAACCGGAGATGAGACCGGCGATCTGGCCGAGAAGCTGATCCTTGGTGGGCAGCTCGGCGATAGCCTTAACATCATCAGCGGAAACGGCCTTGCCGTCGGAGATACCGCCCTTGATCTCAAGGACGCCCTTGGACTTAGCGGAGAAGTCCTTAAGGGCCTTAGCGGCCTCGACCGGCTCGGACTCGTAGAACACATAAGCGACGGGGCCGGCGAGGATCTCGTCGAGCTCGGGCTGCTCCTGGTTCTTGAGAGCGATCTTGACCAGGTTGTTCTTGTAGACCTTCATCTCGGCGCCGCACTCGCGAAGCTGATGACGCAGCTCCTGAGCCTGCTTAACCGTCAGACCGTTGTAGTTGACGACGAACAGACCGGCGTTCTCGGCGATACGGGACTCGATCTCTGCAACCTTGTCGATTTTGTACTGCTGGGGCATGAATTACACCTCCTCGAATTCTTTCCGGGCACGGTCCGCCACAAGGACGTGACGGGGGCATGTCCAAAAAGAAAGCCCCCGCGCTGCATGAGCGACGGGGGCGAGAAGACATATCTACTCGACCACCTCGGCTGGCGGGATATCCCATTAAGCTCGCGGGCGATGCCCGTTTGCACCGGCTGTCTCTGGCAGCGGATTCGTGCGTGAACCGAAAGTATTATGGCGGGGACCCCGGCGTCGGTCAACGGAAATCCGGGCTGCACACAATTCCACCATTCCGACCGCGCCGCCGAAGGCCGGGCGCAAGGTTTTCGCTCGGTCAGGTCCTGGGCTCGCTCGGAAAGCACATTAAGTGCTTTCCGGCTCGTGCGGAAT
>CABUMU010000060.1 GCA_902492855.1 uncultured Collinsella sp.
TTTCAGGTAATCCGGCCGCGGCGGATGTAGGCTTTGAGATGCTCGCCCGCCCGGCGATCCACGAGATGCGCGGCTTTGCCGAGGGTGCGCGTCCCGTGCAGCAGGCGACGCTCACGCACGGTGTGAAAAAGCGCCAGGACCGACGTTTCTTCGATCGCGCCACGGTTTTGCGCGATCCCGAGACCGGTGAGTTGTTGGTGACCGAGGCCAAGACGCAGAATTCGGCGCTGCTCGGTACGATGCAGCGGGCCAACTGCCTGCTGCGTATTGACGAAGGACCGTGCGAGCTCAAGGCGGGCGACGTCGTGGATGTCGTGCGTGTCGACCTGCCTGAGGGCACGGTGCTATAGGAGGAATGCTATGGAGTTGAAGATTTCGATTGTGACGTGCTCGGATACGCGCGATCTTGCCCAGGACGAGGCTGGAGCCGCACTCGAGGAACTCATCGTGGCGCAGGGCTGGACGGTCGCCTCACATGTGGTCGTGCGCGACGACGCCAGCGAGATCGGTGATGCCATTGTGGAAGCTGCCGATGAGTGCCACGCCAACGTCGTCCTCACCTGTGGCGGCACGGGACTTTCGATGCGCGACGTGACGCCCGAGGCGACGCGTGCCGTCTGCGACCGCGATGTGCCGGGTATTGCAGAGGCAATCCGTGCGTACTCCATGACCAAGACGCGCCGCGCTATGCTCTCGCGCGCCGTGTGCATGCAGCGTGGGCATACGCTTGTCATCAACTTTCCGGGATCCACGAAAGCGGCCCGCGAAAGCTGGGAGGCCGTGAGCGATCAGCTGGAGCATGCGGCCCAAATGACGGCGGGCGGCGGGCATACCAAATAAGCGGTTTACCTGCGGCGGGGCGACCCGAACGGCTGCTCCGCCTTTGTTTTCCGCCGAAGCGACGCCGAGGTGCACGGCAACTCGAAACTATATTCTCTAGAGAGAATAATTTCTCATTATCATTATTCGCGCGGAAGTATAATCTAGTAACAGAATAAAGCCTGCGGCGGGGTGCCCGGGCATAGCGTTCGAAAGGGTTGAATATGTTCGATATGGTTTCACGCCGCGGTTTTGTCTCGCTTTCTGCTGCCGCTGCCGCCGGCTTTGGCCTTGCCGGCTGCTCGGGCAGCAAGACGTCCGAGCCGGCCGGATCCGATGCCGGTTCTGCTAAGGCATCCTCCAAGAAAGCTGTCGAGCTGCAGGTCTTTGCCGCCAACTCGCTCGAGAAGGCTCTGCCCGAGGTTCAGGAGCTTTACACCGAGCAGACCGGCACTACCTTTGCCGACACGCAGTTTAAGGCTTCTGGCGACCTCGTCGAGCAGATGAAGGCCGGCGCCACGGTCGACGTGCTCATCACCGCTTCCAAGGGCACCATGGATGATGCCGAGACCGCTGAGCTCGTCGATACCGATACCCGCGAGGATATGTTCGTCAACGACCTCGTGATCATTCGCGCCGAGGGCTCCGATACTAAGGTCGAGGCCATCGCCGACGTCGCGAACCTGGACGGCAAGATCGCCATCGGCGATGCCAAGACCGTTCCGGCCGGCAAGTACGCCAACCAGGCGCTGGCATCTGTGGGCCTCTACACCGGCACCGAGGGCGACGACGGCGAGTATGCTCCCGAGATCGCCGACAAGGTCGCGCTGGCCGACAAGGTCGGTACCGCCGCCGCCTACGTCTCCACGGGCGACTGCGTGGCCGGTTTTGTCTACAGCTCCGACATCTTCCGCTACGACGGCATCGAGGAGGCCTTCGTGTGCCCCGAGGACTCGCACAAACCCATCGTGTACCCGGGTGCCGTGGCCGATAGCTCCGAGCACGCCGACGAGGCCAAGGCGTTCATCGACTTCTGCCTGACCAACAAGAAGGCTCAGAAGATTTGGGCCAAGTACGGCTTTGAGCTTTCCGAGTAGTGCATAGCTGAGCTACATAACGATATGCTTGAGGGCGGGCGTTCTTGCGATCGTCCGCCCTTTTTTGATTGAATCGGCGCGCCCGCGCGCCGTTGCCGTATGTTTGAGGAGTCGCCCGTGTCAAGGAAAACGATTCGCCTGTTCGCCGTGTTGGCAGCACTTGCCTTTGCGTTTACCTCGCTGCCTGGGGTTGCCCGTGCCGAGGCGCTCTTTACCACTGCCGATGGGCACCAGGCGACCGAGGACTCCGCGCTTATCGATGGCGTCGATTTTGGCCTCAATGCGTTTGAGCGAAATGCCAAGGGAACGGCGCGCTCGTTTGTAGGTCAGCCCGAGGGCTATCGTTTTCCCATCTACAAAAAGACGTCGCTCGTAACGGTGACCACGCCTATGAGCGTCGTGGTGTGGGTTGATGCGCACGCCGCTAGGGGGGCGGGCTTTGATATCGCAGCCACTTCCGACCAAAAGGCGCTTAAGAAGATGCTCCATGGGCAGAGCGCTGCTGGAGGATTCAAAGCTCGAGTGGGTGTTTACCTCGGACAATGAGTTGGTGCAGGGCGATTACTGCTATCAGTTTAAGGTGAAGGGCGGTGACGGCGATTACTACACGGTGGTAAATGCCGCCACCGCCGCAAACACCGAGCTAAACTTGGGTGACGGCGCCCTGTGGAGCGATAACGCCGCCCTGGTGCCGTATGCGAGCGTCTCGACGACGGAGCCGCCGTCACTGGCAGAGCGCGCCGCAGCCTTCTTTGGCGGTATCGACTATCGTCCGTTTTGGGTGTCCATAAAACGAGCGGACTTGCCCTCGTAATTGCCTTTGCGCTGGGCCTGTTTGCCGCATGGAAGACCATGGGAACCACGAGTCGCGTGAAGGGCCTGCTCGACTCGGTCTTTACCATCCCCATGGTGCTGCCGCCTACGGTGTGCGGCTTTCTGCTCCTCATGCTGTTTGGATGTTCGACCGGGGTCGGCCAGTGGCTTATCGCGCACGACTTCTCAATTGTCTTTACGTGGCCGGCGGCGGTGATCTCTGCCGTGGTGGTGTCGTTTCCCCTGGTCTACCGCACGGCGCTCGGTGCTTTTGAGAGCCTCGACACGCAGATGCTCGATGCGGCGCGAACCCTGGGATGGTCCGAGCGTCGCATCTTTACCAAGCTTATGATGCCGCTCGGGTGGCCTTCTATTGCTGCTGGTACGGTCCTCGCCTTCGCGCGTGCCATGGGAGAGTTTGGCTGCACGCTGTTCTTTGCGGGCAACTACGCCGGCATTACGCAGACCATCCCCATCGCCATCTACTTTGAGTGGATGGGCGGCAATACATCGGTGGCGCTCTTCTGGGTTGTCGTCGTGATTGTCTTTAGCTTTTTGGTCATCCTGTTCATCAACATGTACACCGCTCATTCGCAAAAGTATCGCGAGCGGGGCCTTTCCCGTGCGGAGCGGAAGCAGGCTAAGGAGCTCGCCGGACAGGGCGATTCGCTCGACCCGGCGGGCGGCGACGCCCTGCGTATCGATCGCGATGCGCTGGCTGAGCTTATGCGCGATGACGCGGTCACGAAGGGAGGTCGATAGGTCATGTCGCTTGTTGTGGATATTAAAAAGCGCTATCCCGGGTTTATGCTCGACATGCAGCTTGAGACCGGCGAGGAGCGTGTGGCGCTACTTGGTGCCTCCGGTTGCGGCAAGAGCTGCACGCTGCGCTGCATTGCCGGTGTGGAGACGCCCGACGAGGGCAAGATCGTCGTCAACGGCGTGACCTTTTTTGACTCGGAGGCGGGCATCAACCTGTCACCCCAGGAGCGAAAATGCGCCCTGTTGTTCCAAAACTATCAGCTGTTTCCCAACATGACGGTAGCCGATAACGTATGCGCCGGTGTAAAGGATGCGGGCGACGCCGCGGCGCGCAAGCAGCTTGCCGAGCGCTACCTGGGTATCTTTGGACTGGCCGACTTTGCCGACCGCTATCCCGCGCGACTCTCGGGCGGTCAGCAGCAACGCGTGGCGCTTGCCCGCATGGTGGCGGCGCATCCGGGCATCTTTATGTTCGACGAGCCCATGAGCGCGCTCGATGCGTATCTTAAGAGCGCGCTCGAACAGAACATGCTCGACCTGTTCGATGTATGCAACCGCACCGTGCTCTACGTGAGCCACGACATCGACGAAGCGTGCCGCCTGTGCCAGCGCATCTGCGTGATGCACGACGGGCATGTGGAGGAGATCGGCTCCGTCGAGGAAGTGGTCCGTCGTCCGCAAACGCTGGCGGCGCTGCGCCTGACGGGGTGCAAGAACACAAGCCGGGCGCGCAAGATTGGCGACGAAGAAGTTGAGGCCCTCGACTGGGGCATGACCTTTAACGTGGGTCGCGAGGTTCCCGATAATGTGGCGTACCTGGGCGTTCGCGCAAGCTACTTCCATGTTGACAATCGCGTTGAGCGGGGTCGTAACAGCTACGATTTGCACGTGGCCCGTGTGAGCGATTCGCGCTTTGAGCGGCTGGTGCTGCTGGACGTGCCGCGCGTCGATGCGCCCACGCGTCTGCAGTGGAAGGTCAACAAGGTGGGCGTAGCTGTCGACGAGCTGCCGCAAGCAGGCGAGACGCTGCGCATGCACTTTGATGCGAGTAAGATCCATTTGGTTTGTCGATAGCGCCGGGTAATGCCGTCGGGGATATAAGCCTTGGCGGCTTCGTCTTGCCGCTCGCCGAATGTGGGATGACAAACTCTTATCAATCAAGATAATTATTTATTAAACGACGGTACACGACGCTGTCGTACGAATGTCGGCGGTGTTCGTCTGGACGACAACCGTTGATATAGTTACCTTCGACGAGAAAAGGAGGGCGCGCCGATGCCGCATAAGACATATTCGTGTCGCGTTGCCGTGCGCGCCCTGTATATGGCTCGGAGCCGCATATGAGCAGGTATGTTCACGGCTTCGGGAGAGACGACGCACAACTAAATAATCAGCTGCAAAGCAGGTTCCCCAAAATTCCGGGTTTGAGCACGGCTGGGTTTTCGCCACCCACCGTGCAGCAATACCGTAGCTATCCGTATTTGGTTCGAGAGGGGAACCGTCATGGCTGAAGAATTCGATTTCCATCCGATGTGGGAGAGCCTCGGCATGAATCTTGCCGACCACGACATGCTGCTGGGCGCCGTGGGCCAGATGTACGGCGATATGTTCCTGACGCAGAACAATCGCCCCAAGTCCACGTCCTACCTGGATTTTGTCGCCACCAACATCCACAGCGGCCGTATTAAGGAGATGCTCGACAAGAAGGAGGCCGGCGAGGCCACCAAGATTGTTGGCAGCTTCTGCGTCTACGTGCCCGAGGAGATCGTGCTCGCCTGCGACGGTATCCCTGTGGGTCTGTGCTCGGGTGCCGACTGGGCAACCGACAAGGTCGAGGAGCACTTGCCGCGCAACACCTGTCCGCTCATCAAGAGCTTTGCCGGCTTTAAGCTGGGTGAGGTCTGCCCTTACATCGAGTCGAGCGACCTGGTGGTGGGCGAGAACACCTGCGATGGCAAGAAGAAGGCCTACGAGTTCTTTGCCACGCAAAAGAACATGTACGTCATGGATATTCCCAACGTGCACGACGAGTCGACGCTCGTGACCTGGAAGGCCGAGGTCAAGAAGCTCGCCGCCAAGATCGAGGAGGAGTGCGGCGTCACGATTACGCCTGAGCGTCTGAAGACCGCCATCCACAGCGTCAATGAGAAGCGTCGCGCCCTGCAGCGTCTGGCTGCGACCCGCGCTGCCGACCCGGCGACCATCAGCGGTCTCGACAGCCTGCTGACCGTTCAGGCCGCCTTTATGGACGACACGCCGCGTCTGACCGGAGCCATCAACGATATGGCGGCTGAGTGCGAGCAGCGTGTCGAGGCCGGCGAGGGTGTGGCACCCAAGGGCACCAAGCGCATCCTGTACACCGGTACGCCCATGGCCGTCCCCAACTGGAAACTGTTCAACCTTATCGAGAAGGCCGGCGGCGTCGTGGTGGGCGAGGAGTCCTGCACGGGCTCGCGCTACTACAAGGACCTGGTCGACGAGTCCGGCGAGACGGTCGACGAGATGCTCGACGCCATCGCCGAGCGCTACTTTAAGATCAGCTGCGCCGTCTTTACGCCCAACGACCAGCGTATGAAGGACATCGTTCAGATGGCACGCGACCTTCATGCCGACGGCATCGTGGACGTGGCGCTGCAGTTCTGCACGCTTTACGAGATGGAGTCCTTTGCCGTGGAGAAGGCCGCCGAGGAAGCCGGCATTCCGTTTATGCACATCACGACCGACTACGCCGGCGAGGATGCTGGCCAACTGCAAACCAGGATCGAGGCTTTCTTGGAAACCATTTAGGACTATTCGTCCCGGCGGCTTCCCCAGGCACCCGATCTTGCCGTTCAAACCGTCGCTTGCGTACCAAAGTACGCGGCGATCCTTTTACGGCAACCTCGGGCACCTGGGAGAGCCGTTTCCTTGGTTGGTTAAAAGGTTTAGGAGTTATATGCCGGAAAATATTGAACAGCCGTTGCCGTCCACGTTTGAGGAGTTCAACGAGCAACGCAAGGCGGCGTTTATTCGCGTCAAGGATTACAAGCAGGCGGGTAATCGCCTGGTCGGCTTTTTGTGCAGCTATACGCCGCTCGAGATTATCGATGCCGCGGGCGCTGCAAGTGTGGCCTTGTGCGGCACATCCGACGAGGTGATTCCCGAGGCCGAGAAGGTGCTGCCGGCAAACCTCTGCCCGCTCATCAAGTCGACCTACGGTTTTGCCTACTCGCAAAAGTGCCCGTTTACGTACTTTAGCGACATGATCATCGGTGAGACCACCTGCGACGGCAAGAAGAAGATGTACGAACTGCTCAACGAGCTCAAGCGCACGTATATTCTGCATCTTCCGCAGGGTCGCGATCGCGCCTACGAGCGCGAGGGCTGGTACGAGGAGTGCCGTCTGCTCAAGGAGGAGCTCGAGGGCTTCTACGGCATCACGATTACCGATGACGATCTGTGCGCCGCCGTACGCCGTCGCAACCGTTTGCGTGCGGCCCAGCTCGAGATGTTTGCGCTGCAGGCCAACCAGCCGGCGGCCATGAGCGGCGTCGATCTGATGAGCACCATGTTTGCCGGTACGTTCAGCTTTGATATCGAGGCTTATACGCAGCAGCTGGAGCAAAAGGTCGTCAAGCTGCGCGAGGCCTACGACGCGGGCGAGCGCCCGGTTGCGGCGGATGCCAAGCGCATTCTGATCACCGGTTGCCCGGTGGGCGGCGTGATCAACAAGATGGGTCGCACCATCGAGTCCAACGGCGGCGTGGTCGTGTGCATGGACGACTGCTCGGGCGAGCGTACGGCGGCCATGATGATCGATCCGGAGGCTCCCGACATCCTGCGCGCCATCGCCGACCGCTATCTGGATATCAACTGCTCGGTCATGACGCCCAACGACGGTCGTATGGAAAACACGCTGGCTATGTGCGAGAAGTATCATGTCGATGGCGTGGTAGAGAGCGTGCTACAGGCTTGCCACACCTTTAACGTGGAGAGCGCGCGCATGCAGGAGGCCGTCGAGGGTGCGGGTATTCCGTATATGAAGATCGAGACCGACTACAGCAACGGTGACATGGGCCAGATCGAGACGCGCATCGCTGCCTTTATCGAGACGCTCTAGCTTCCCCAGGCATAGGATCTTGCTCCTCAAACCGTCGCTTGCGTACCCAAAGTACGCTGCGCTCCTCTTTTGGGGCAATCTCCGGCACCTGAGAAACCTAGAGCTAAGGCGCCTGAACACGCCGTTACCTTTGATGTTTAGATTGGGAGAGAGCCATGATAGGGATCGGGATCGATATCGGGTCTACGGCGGCTAAGGCTGCTGTGGTCGATGGGGAGGGTTCGGTGGCGTGGACGTGCGTGCAGCCAACCGGGTTCTCCTCGGTCGATGCTTCCGAGCGGCTGCGCGAGGCACTGGCAGCGGCCGGCTATGACGTGACGGGCGACGATGTGCGCGTGATCGCGACCGGCTACGGTCGTGTCGCCGTGCCCTATGCACACAAGGTCGTGACCGAGATCTCCTGCCACGGCACCGGTGCCGTGTGCCTGTTTGGCGACCACGGGACCGTGATCGACGTGGGCGGCCAGGACACCAAGGTCATTCAGCTTAAAAGTGGCCGCGTGTCCAAGTTTGCCATGAACGACAAGTGCGCTGCCGGCACGGGGCGCTTTTTGGAGATCATGGCCGATCGCCTGGGCATTTCCCAGCAGCAGATGGCCGATCTGGCGCGTTCCGGCGAGCCCACCAAGATCAGCAGCATGTGCACGGTGTTTGCCGAAAGCGAGGTCATCAGCCTGATCGGTCGCGGTGAGCCGCGCGAGAACATTGCGCGTGGCGTGATCGACAGCGTGGTCTCGCGCGTGGCGACCATGGCCGGGCAGGCCGCGGGCGCCCCGTACTACCTGACCGGTGGCCTGTGCGAGAACGCCTTCGTGGTGGAGCGGTTGGGCGAGCTGCTGGGGGCGCCGGTGACCACCTCGCCCCAGGCTCGCTTTGCCGGTGCCATCGGCGCGGCGATTCGCGCCGCCGCCTTGGCCTAGGGGCGTACCGCGACATGCGCATCCTCAATATCTCGGCACAAAAACCAGATAGCACCGGCAGCGGCACCTACCTTGCCGCGCTCGTGCGCGAGCAGATCGAGACGGGGCATCGCGCCGCCGTGCTTGGCGGTGCGGCGCCGGGTGATACCCAAGGCGAGCTGGACCGGCGCGCTGCCGTGTTTGCCGTACCGTTCGAGTCGCCCGAGCTGCCGTTTCCCATCTGCGGTATGTCCGATGTCATGCCCTATCCCTCCACGCGCTATCGTGAGCTGACGCCTTCGATGCTCAAGGCATTTGAGCGGGCATTTGCTAATGCAATCGATCGGGCGGTGACTGAGTTTCGGCCCGATCTGGTGCTCTGCCATCACCTGTATCTGGTGACCGCATTGGCGCGCGAGTGCGTCCGGGGCGTGCCGGTTGTTGCCGTGTGCCATTCGACCGATCTGCGCCAGCTACGTTCGCATGCGCTCGAGCGCGATCGCATCGTAAGTGCGGTTCGTCGGCTCGATGCCGTCTTTGCGCTCCATGCTGAGCAGGCTGAGCAGATTGGCCTGGTGTGCGGCGTCGATGCCGATCGCATCCACGTGATTGGGACGGGCTACGACCATCGCGTCTTCTGCCGCGACGCAAGCGTGGCGAGGCGGCCGGGATCGCTTGTGTACGTGGGCAAGATTTGCTTTAAAAAGGGTGTCGAGTCGCTGGTTCGAGCCGTGTCATTGTCGATTGACGATGACGTCCGCCCATCTGGCTTGGTACTTGTGGGCGGTCGCGGGGACGATGCCGAGTACGCGCGTATCGAGCGCTTGGCCGCGGCCTCGGATGTGCCGGTGAAGCTGGCGGGGCGCTTGGATAGCGATGGACTCGTGCATGCCTACCGCAGTTCCGACGTCTTTGTGCTGCCTTCGTTTTACGAGGGTCTGCCGCTCGTGACGATCGAGGCCCTCGCGTGCGGCTGCAAAGTTGTGGCGACCGATTTGCCCGGCGTTCGTCCCTGGATGGAGGCGATGCTTCCCGGTGCTCCCGTGACGTGGGTGGCGTCGCCGCGTATGACGGATGTCGACACGCCCGTGGCGGCCGACCTTCCGTTGTTTGAGCGCGCACTGGCAGATGCTATCGCGCAGGCGCTTGCGGCACCGCCTTCGACGTTCGAGCCGTCGGCGGTCTCTTGGGAAGCGTGCCTGGGGCGTATACTAAAAGTCGTTGATTTGTTGGAAGGGGGTTCGTATGGCTGACGATCAGATTAAGCTCACGTCTATGACTGCCGCGAGCGGTTGAGCCGCTAAGCTGGCTCCCGGAGCCCTCGCCCAGGTCCTGGGCGACTTGCCCAATGTGCATAACGACAATCTGCTCGTGGGGTTCGATACCTCCGACGATGCGAGCGTCTTCCGCGTAGGGGAGAACCTGGGGCTCGTGCAGTCCATCGACTTCTTCCCACCGATGGTCGACGACCCGTTTCTGTTTGGCCAGATTGCCGCGGCAAACTCACTGTCGGACATCTACGCCATGGGCGGGCGGCCGAGCCATGCCATGAACCTGCTGTGCATTCCCAGTTGCTTGGGCGTTGAGGTCGCCGGCGAAATTCTGGCGGGCGGCGCCGACAAGTGCGTCGAGGCTGGCTGCTCCATCGCGGGCGGCCACACCATCAACGACGACGAGCCCAAGTATGGACTGTCCGTGAGCGGGTTTGTCGCGCTCGACCGCATGCTCGCCAACAGCGGCGCGCGCGTGGGCGATGCGTTGCTGCTGACTAAGGCGGTTGGCTCGGGCATCATCACCACGGCCATTAAGGGCGAGCTCATCGAGCAGGACGAGGCCGCAGCCATGTTTGACTCGATGCGCACCCTCAACGAGGCTCCGATTCGTCTGGCCGAGGGACTTGAGCTTCACGGCTGCACCGACATCACGGGCTTTGGCCTGATCGGGCATGCGTGCGAGATGGCCGAGGGCTCGGGCGTGCAGATTGAGCTTGCGTCGGGGGCGGTGCCGCTCTTTGACCAGGTGCTCGACATGGCGCGTCTGGGCATTATCCCCGCGGGCTCCTACCGCAACCAGGACTTCTTTGGCCCGCGCGTGACGGCCGACGATGACCTGGCGCCGGGCATGCTCGACGCGCTGTACGATCCGCAGACCTCGGGTGGTTTGCTCATCGCGGCGCCCGCGGCGGATGTGGATGAGCTTGCGCGTCGCCTGGATGCCGAGGGGCGCGTTGCCGCCGTTGTCGGGCGCGTGTGCGAGGCGGAGCCGGGCGGTCCTGCCGTCCGCGTTGTCCGTTAACGGTTTGTTTATTCAACTATCTATCGTTCTTGATTGATTCATTCGAAAGGAATTTACTATGTCTACCAAAATTGAAGTCAATGCCATGGGCGATGCCTGCCCGCTGCCCGTCGTCAAGACGCTTAAGGCACTCAAACAGCTTGACGGCGAGGGCGCCGTGGTGACCTCGGTCGACAACGAGACCGCCGTCAAGAACATCTCCAAGATGGCGCAGGAGAAGGGCTGCACGGCCTCAGTCGAGAAGGTTTCTGACGCCGAGTGGCACGTGACCGTCGCGACCGCCGGTGCCGTGGCCGTTGCGGACCCCGAGCAGGACGGCGCCGCTTTCTGCGACGCCAGCGCCGGCAAGGGCAAGCTCGTCATTTCCGTCTACACCGACTGCATGGGCCGAGGCGACGACGAGCTGGGCCACAAGCTCATGAAGGCCTTCATCTTTGCCGTGACGCAGCAGGAGGAGCTGCCCGCGACCATGCTGTTCTACAACGGCGGCGCCAAGCTCACCGTCGAGGGCTCACCGGTACTCGACGACCTGAAGGGTCTGGCCGAGCAGGGTGTCGAGATTCTCACCTGTGGTACCTGCCTCGATCACTATGGCATTAAAGACCAGCTTGCGGTGGGCGAGGTCACCAACATGTACATGATCGTGGAGAAGATGGAGCAGGCCGTGCGCGTCGTGCGCCCGTAGCGTATTGGTTGGAGTTGCCATGAGGGAGAAGCGCCCGGCGCTTGTCATCACGTTTCCCACCACGGCGGCCGCCATGGGTTGCGAGTCCCTGTGCATTGAGCGCGGCCTTCCCGGGCGAACGATTCCCGTGCCCGGGGAGGTCGCTGCCGGCTGCGGTCTGGCGTGGAAGGCGTTGCCTGCCGATGAGGAGCTGCTGCGCGGCGAACTTGCCGCGGCGGGCGTTCCCACCGAGGGCTATACCGTGATCGATATGTGGGAGGTCGTGCGATGATCTATCTGGATAACGCGGCTACGACCATGCACAAGCCGCAGACGGTCATCGATGCCGTGACGCAGGCGATGTGCTCGCTTGGCAATGCCGGGCGCGGCGCCACGTCGGGTGCCCTCGATGCCGCTCGTACGATTCACGCTTGCCGTGCCAAGCTCGCGCGCCTTTTGGGTTGC
>CABUMU010000061.1 GCA_902492855.1 uncultured Collinsella sp.
GCTCGTTTACGGGCAAATTTTCAACGTTTGCGGATTAGCTCTTGAAAATTTGGCGAGTTCATATAGTTCTTGGCAAAGACCTTACGTTTCCCTTGTAAAAGCTCTAAAGTATCCTCTGCTCGATTCATCAACGCATTGGATGTGATTACGTGCGCAAGGCGCTGGCACAACCTCATACCAAGCAGTTCCTCAAGTTTGCCGTCGTGGGTCTTATCTCCTTTGGCATCGACTGGGGCATGCTCATTGCGCTCGTCGAGCTGTTCCACCTCGACTTTTTGATGAGCACCACGGTTTCGTTTATCACATCCGTCGTGGTCAACTACTGGCTCAGCATGAAGTACGTGTTCGACCACCGCGAAGGCATGAGCCGCAAGCGCGAGTTCACGATCTTCACCATCCTGTCGGTGATCGGCCTGGGCCTCAACGACCTGTACATGTTTGTGGGCGTCACGTTTTTGAGCATCGGCTACCAGGCCATGAAGGCCATCGCCACATTCCTCGTCACCTGGTACAACTACTTCAGCCGCCGCTTCTTCCTCGAGGGCGCACGGTCGTAGTCGATTCACTATTTGCTTGAATGTATAACCGGTTGGAATTCCCGTTCCAACCGGTTTTTTGTTTGCCAAGAGACCCGGCGATCCAGTCCCATTCGCATGAAAAACGGGCGGCTCGGATGTTGGTCCGAACCGCCCGTCTGGCGCGCTATGTCGAGGCCTCTAGTCTGTAACGTAATACCAGACTACGTTGTCGCCGTTTGAGAGAACGTAGTTACTACAGGCCGTCATGGGCGTTGTGCCGTTGACGGAATACATCCAGCCGCTCGTGCCGCCGTACTGTTTCTCGGCCAAACCACCAATCGCAGAAACATACGTGCCGTACGATGAGCCGTGTGCGTTGACAGAGAGGCCCAGCGCGCACAGGGCATCGTAGACGGTAGCGCCTTCGTTAAAGGTAAAGGTGCCACCAGAGGACACAGGATTGCCTACAGCGCTCGATGTGACCGAAACCGTCACCGTTACGTAGTTGGACTCCTGCGAGCCGCCCTGGCCGCCCGAGGAAGCGCTTCCGCCATTAGAGGATGAGGCTCCATCGAACGACTGACCGCCGCCCGAAGAAGCACCGCCAGACACATTGGAAGTATCGCCGGCTCCCGTATTTTGGGCAGCGGATTTATCGCCAGACTTCTTGCCGTCCTGGTCCTCGGACTTCTTGCTATCCGAGCTTTTATCCGATTCCTTGTTTGAAGACCCGGAATCGTCCTTGGACTTGGACTCATCTTTTGCGTCATTCGATGACTTGGAATCCTTGGAACTGGCCTCGCCCGAAGCGGCAGACGAGCCAGACGCCTTGGTGTCCTTGGTGACGACGCTCTCCCCCGTCACGGTCTGAATGATCCAGTCAATGGACCAGGCGCCACTCTCGGAGGGATGGACAAAGCCCAGCGAGACGACGATCAGAATGGTGCACGCGGCAGTCAGAACGCCAAGGAGCGCCTTCCGTCGAGGGGCGGACGCCGCCGAAACGGCGCCCTGTTGCTTTGCATCGTCGAACTGAATGAACGAGGAATCTGGTTGCTTGGGGTCAGCGTCCTTGGACTTATTGGACACAGCCCTCACCTACGGACGTTTGGTGAACACGAACATGCCGACGATGGCGAGTCCGATGACGCCGGCGGCAACGCCAACAATGGCGAGCGGATTGGTGCTAGTCTCCTGCTCGGAAGCACTAGAGGACTTCTTAGCAGTGGTCGTAGAAGCAGCACCCGTATCGGACTTGGAATCGGACTTCTTGTCGGACTTCTTGTCGGACTTCTTGTCGGACTTGCTGTCCTTCTTGTCAGACTTCTTCTCGTCCTTCTTATCGGACTTATCGGAGTCCTTCTTGTCGGACTTGTTGTCCTTGGTCTCGGTCTTGGTCGACACCGTCGTCTTGGTCGTCGGCTTATGACCCGGGACGACAGCGCCGCCCTTCGAGCCGGAGCCAGAACCCGCGCCAGCGCCAGTGCCGGAACCAGTACCGGTACCAGAACCGCCGCCGCCATTCGAACCAGCGCCGCCATTACCGCCAGGGTTAACGGCATTCTTGGTCCACTTGGCATACAGCGTCAGATCGGCCGTCACCGGCGTGCTAAAGTCATACGCCTGCACGCAAGCCTCATCGGTATACCAACCGCCGAAAGTGTAGCCATCGCGCGTCGGATCGGCCGGCTTGACCAGCTTGCCATCGGCCGTAGCAACAAACTTAGTGTCGCAAGCAGACCCGCCGTTGGAGTTAAAGGCAACCGTCCAAGACTCGACAGCTCCAAGTTTAAACAGCGTGCCCGAATCATTAATGTAGTAGAGATTGCCAGAAGCATCGGCAATGACCGGAGAGTCACAGTACTGGTAATGGCCAGCCGCATCATAAATCTGCGTCGCCTCTGCATCGCCGAGCGTATAGCGATACACGCCACCACCAGCAGAGTAGTTGACGTAATCCTTGCTATCCGCGCTGTTAACGGTGAAGTACACATAGGTCTTGCCGCCCTGAACACTCACCAGCGGAGTAGCAGCAATACCGTTGAGGCCAGCCGGCAGCGCCTTGCCGTCGGCAGCAGCGACCATCGTGGTCTTACCCGTCTTCAGGTTATAGAGAACCAGAGCAGAGCCAGTAGCCGTCTGTCCGCCGACAATCAGATTGTCACCAGACACCGCAGGGGCGCTCAGATTATTCGTAAGGCCCAGATCAACCGTCTTCTGTTCACTCAGCACGCCCTTCGCCGAAAGCGAAATCACATGGAGCTTTCCGTCGTGCGTCATCTGATAGAAGGTCGAACCATTGGACGGATCGGCAATGCAATCGGCATTTGCGACAGCGCCGAGCTTCATGGTCGAAACGACATCGCCCGTCGTCTTATCAATGCACTTAAGCGTACCCGCGCTCGTAGGAACGATGGCATACTTATCCGTCAAAGCCGCACCAGTCCAGTAATAGCCCTCGGCAGGGTCGATGTTCTGCCAAGAAACTTCGCCCGTGGCAATCTTAATGCGTGCAAAGGAGCCGTTGCCGTAGGTCGCGTTGTAATTCTCGTCATACGAAATATCGACCGTGCCTACATAGACGTACTCGCCGTCCGAAACGACGGTGCAGGAGCTCTGCGTCAAGTCCGTCAAACCAGGCGTCAGCCACTTGCAGATCAGCTTGTCTGCAGTAATCGCCTGGACCGCACCGCCGTTGAGCGGAACGATGATAAGGCCATTGGTATAGATCGGACGAGAGGTATAGCTCACCTTGGAGGCAAGCGGCGCAGAGGCAACCTTTTTGCCCGTGGACGAATCGATCTTAATGAGCTCGCTCTCGGTCGCGATGTACACAAAGCCGTTAGCAATGACAGGCTCGCTGCAGTTGGCATACTGCTGACCAGACTCGGCCTTCCAATCGAAGGCCCACTTAAGACCGGCGGCCTGCGCAGGCGTCTTGGCATCCGTTACGGTCGAACCGTTGCCACTGTTGCCGTAGCCGGCCCACTCGGCATCCCAATCAGGAGTCGTCGCGCTCGGATCCACGACAATCTTGTCGGGATCGGGCATGGGCGAATTATCGGTGGTATAGGCAAGCGTGACCTTATCGCCGCTCTTGAGCGTAATCTGATTGGCGCAGAGTAAGGAGGGCTCTCCGTTGATATACAGATGCCAATATTTATTGGTCGCAGCATCCCAACCATACGGCTTGTGATCGAACGGCGAAGTAATGGAATTCAGGAACCAGTACTCACCACTCTGGGAGCCGTTGTACGCAACGCCCTTGGCCTTCAGAACTGCCTCAATAAGGTTCTGGGCCGTGGAGCCTTCGGGCAGAGAAACATTGCTTGCAGTGCCCCAACGCGTATTGTTCCCGTTGACATCGGGACCGATAACATCGGCGGATCCAAGCACCTGACCGGGGAGGGCATCGGCGTCAGCACCATACATAAAGGTGACGGCGTCACCCTCCTGGAGCTTGTAGGCACCGGCGCCAACGTCGGCGAACTTGCCATTTACGTAGAAGCGCCAATAGCTATTGGTCGCAGCATCATAGCCACAATAGGACTTACCATCGAAGGGCGAATAAATGCCGTTGAGGAACCAGCCCCAAGACGATTCGCCAGCATCGAGAGTAAGGCCGACCTGCTCAAGGAGATCCTTGGCAGTGGAGCCTGCCTTGAGACTCGTCTGACCCGTCGAAGCCCAAACCTGCTGCTTGCCGTCCTTGTCCTTACCGAGAACCTGAACAGAAGCATGGACAGAATCGGACGGCAACTGATCGCCCCAGCCACCGTAGAACCACGTGACGGTATCGCCGGCATGGATGGTGACATTGTCCGCCGTATAGTCACTCGACTTGCCGTTGATGAACAGCTGCCAATAGGTCGAATAATCTTGGAGCGTACCCAGCTCAACACCGTTGTACTTAAGGCTCAGAATGAAGGAGCCCGCAGCAACGGCGTCAATGTCGTTCGCCTCGAGTGCGACCTTCGTAAGATCAAGCGCGCTCGAACCGGACGTCACCACATACTGCGCATTATCGACCCAAGTCTGAGTCTTGCCCCGGGCATCGCGACCAATGACGGTCACATTTGCGGCAACCTGGTCCTTAACGACAGGGGACGAGCTACCAGCCGTATAGGCAAACTCAATCTTCTGCCCCTGGCTGAGCTTGACGCTGCTCGCGCCAACCGAGGAAGACGCGCCGTCGACGAACAGCTGCCAGAAGGCATAAGTCGTCGGATCGTAGGCAAGCGTGCGACCATCGCTCGGGGATGTGATGCTTTCGAGGTAGAAACCGTATGCCGTGTTCGGTTCGTACTTCGCCTTGAAGCCCGTCTTCTCCTGCAGCTTAATGAAGGCATCCGCAGCCGTCGCGCCCTCGTCGAGCTTGAGCTGCGTAGGTGCCACCCAGGTCTGAGCCTTGCCGTCAGCATCGGTGCCGATAATCGAGAACGAGACCTCGACCTGCTTCTTGGCGACATCGCCGGTTTCTGTCGGGTTCTCTGTCTGGACGGCAGTCGCGGCGGCAGATCCTGCTTGGCCAGCGGATGCCGTCGAAGACTGCTCGCTCGTGGCAGGGCTCTCCCCCGTCGCCGAGCCTTCGTCGCCAGTTGCCGCCCCTGTTATGTCGGCACTAGCTGCAGGCGCGCTCCCAGAATCCGAAACCTCGGCCTTGCCCTGGTCGGCAGCACCGTCCGTGGCCCCCGTGCCCTCACTCGACGTCGCAGTCTGAGCCACAGCCTCGGCAATGCCCTCGGCGCCCTCGGCCCACAGCTGAGACGGTGTGGTGCCAAAGGCCATCGCGAAGGCCAGGAATGCCACCAGGCCGCGCTTGGCTACGCCGCGCGCAATCGCGCCACGGCGATGCAACGAGGCGCGCTCACGCTCGTCCTCAAACATATCCATTTGTCCCCCATTGTCTGTACTTGGAGCGTTGCCTTGAGACTGCCCCACGTCATCGCGCATGTTGCGCTCGAGTTCCCCCATCGGGGTCCCCCTTCCCTCCAGAGCCCTATGCACACCGGCGGCATACGCCGCAGCCGCATGCAAGATGGGAGGCGATCCGACTTAACCTTAACGACTCGGGCGCGCCGTCCGATCTGCGACGCGAACATCCCGAGCCAAGAGGAATTACGGTTACTGGTACAGCCGGGGACTTGCACCCCGATTCTCCCAAACGCGCAGGAAAACCGCGCATTCGTGCGTCTCCGCACCACCATCTAGGCCATCGATTAAAACCGTCAATATGCTATCACGCAAAAGGGCCTCGCACGCAGGCGAAGCCCAAGGTAAAAGCTATTGTTTGCGAAAGGAAAATGCGGTGACGGTCGCAGCCTCTAGTGCTTGCCGCCGTGGCTGTTGCGCCAGATCTCGCGGCCCAGCATCAGTGCCAGCACCAGCGCACTCACATAGCCCATAAAGCCAATGACCGGGATACCGAACACAACCGGCTCGATGCGCGCGTAGTACACCACCGACGAACCGATAAACAGACCGGCGACCACAATTGCCATCGACATGCGGTCGATAATTCCACCCAGCTGCCGCAGCGCCTTATCGCTACTCATGATCTGCGTGTTCACCTTAAGCTGGCCACGCGTGAGCATGCGCGACGCCAGTCCCAGGTACTCGGCCGCCTCGAGCGAGCCTTTTGCCGCGCGATAGCTGCTCGCGGCAAGATCGCGACCCATCTCGCGCACGCGCGCATAGCTGCTCTTCTCGTTTTTGATATGCGTCTGGATGATCTGGATCATGTTGACGTTGGGCATATATTCGGTCAGCAGGCCCTCGAGTGTCACCATGCCGCGCGCGAACATTGTCACCACGCTCGGCAACTCAACGTCGTTCTTGCGCGCCAGATTGAGCAGCGAGGTCAAAAACTCGCCGATATCCAGATCCTTAAGGTCGAGGCCCGCAAAGTCGGCGACGATAAAGTCTAAGTCGGACAAAAAGGCCGAATGGTCGAGCTCGGCCGAGTCGCCGCGCGTCACAGCAAAGCGCATGAGCGAATCCTTGAGCTTGGGCACGTTGCCCTCGGCCACGGCGAAAATCATATCCTTGATGATACCGCGGTCGTGACTCGACATGCGCCCGACCATGCCCAGGTCGATAAAGTAGACGATGCCGTCCTTGAGGATGATGTTTCCCGCATGCGGGTCGGCATGGAAAAAGCCATCGTCGAGCACCTGCGTCGAATAGTCCTCGACAATCGCGGCACCGATCTTTTCCAGGTCATAGCCCTCTGCCACCAGACGCTCGGGATCGGCGATGGAGATGCCGTCGATGTAGTCCATGACCACGACATGCTCGGTGCAAAGGTCCAGGTAGGACTTGGGACACGACACGCCATGCACGCTTTTGTGAAAGTCATAGAAATCGTTGAGGTTTTTGGCCTCGGCCAAAAAGTTGGTCTCCTCGCGAAACGAGGTCCACAGCTCTTCGACCACGCCGTGCAGGTCAACGAACTGATCGGTGTTGACGAACTTGGAAACGATGCGCACCACCGAACGGATGATGTCGATGTCCTGCGCCATGACCTGCTGCGCGCCGGGGCGCTGCACCTTAACGGCCACATCCTCGCCCGTCACCAGGCGGGCGCGGTGTACCTGCGCGAGCGACGCGCTACCGAGCGGGTTGGGGTCGATCGCGTCGAACATCTGCCCCAGGCGCTGGCCGTATTCCTCTTCCAGACAGCGGAGCACTACCTCATACGGCACCGGCTCTACGTCGGAGCGCAAGCGGCGCAGCTCGTCGCAAAACCGTTGCGGCAAAATCTCGGAACGGTTAGCCAGAATCTGCCCCATCTTGACGAACATGGGGCCGAGCTCTTCGAGCAGACGACGCAGGCGCACCGGCGTGAGGTTATCCCAAACGCGGTACTTCTTGATCAAGCGAACAATCTGCCCAATGCGCTCACGACGACCTGCCGGCGTGAGCTGGTATTCCTCGTCCGGCGCCATCGCATCGGGCTCTTCGGGGACCATATCGACAGCGCGCGGCTTCTTGCGAGCGCCCGAGACGGCGGCCTCGACCTCATCGACAACCGCCGTCTCGTCACCCAAAGGATCTAGATTGTTGTAATCGGTAGTGGAATCTGCCATCTGCGCTGCTACTCGGCCTCTTCGGCGTCCTCTGCGTCGTCGGGCTCAACAGACTCGACGGGCACCGAGGTCACGTTGTCCTCGACCGAATCGACGATGTCGCGCACATGGGCCAAAAAGGCCGTGCGCTCGGGGGCGGTCATAACGCGGACGCGGGCCAGGATGAGCTCGTCGAGCACGCGCTGTGCCGCGGTCTCGCCCTGCATGCCCAGGCGCTCGATGAGGTCGGAGATGGTGCCGCCGGCCTGCTCGAACATGTCGGACACGCTGCGGGCGATATCAGGGGTGCCTGCGTCCTTGCGGACCTGCTCGCCCTTGGAATTGAGGTCGTCGAGGACCTTCTTGCCGCCCTCGACGGCAACGGCGGCGGCGCCGAAGCCCACGTTGATGGCACCGTTAACAAGCTGATCGAATTTCATAACCATGGTTGGCTCCAATCGTGAACAACTGCATTGGCCTTCTTGTACCCAAGATTGGGTGAACGACACAAAATCGTTTTACCGCCAAGATAGAAATCGAGCGGGGCAAAGCCTTTGACGGCGTTTGCCCCGCTCGCTCGCTGCAAGGTTGTCTTTACCTTACGTTGTCGTTCATCGCGAAAGAGTTCTTCATGGCACAGCTCGTGGTGTAGAGCACCTTGCCCAGTAGAGCATCGGTCTCCACGCGAACACGCTCGGCAAAGGCCTCGTTGGCGCGTGCCAGCTCGGCAGGTACCTCGGCCTCGGGCAGCGCGGCTACGGCAGCGTCGACGTCATGGATCTGCTTGTGGCCCATGCCGCCGACCTTCTCCTGGTAGTCCTCCACGGCGCGACCGCACTCATGGAAGCGGACGTCGGCCAGCGCGCCGATCAGGCGGTTGGCCCAGTAGAAGTTTTCGGACGTCACGCGTGCCTGCGTGTCGGCATAGTACTCGGGCATGGTCTCGACGTTGGCGTACAGCGGAACCAGCGCGTTAAACGAGTTGGAACCAAAGGCCATCCACTGCACGGCGCGGTAGGCCGGCTGCGCATAGGGGCGCAGCTGCAACACGGCAAGCTGGCTGTTGCGGTTGATGCCGATGGGGCGATAGGCGCCGCGCGTGGCGGGTGTGCCCTTGCTGCCGTAGCAGTCGTACTCCGTGCCCTGGTAGTGGCTCGAGAGTACGTACTTGATGTCCTCGATGGTCACCTTACGCTCAGGCACGCGGCTCCAGGGGATATCGTCACTCTCGGGCGTGTAGTCGGCGTCGGGGCCATCCCACACGTCACTGGGGTTGAGGCAGCGCTGCATGTACCAGGCGCGCGGCGTGTTGTAGACATGGTCGCTGTCGCTGTGCGAGCCAAAGGCCTCGCGCGGGTTAAAGACCGCAGCCGGACCGTCGCCCTCAACGCCCAGCGTCAGGTCCAAATGCCACTCGGCCATCCAGGAGCGCAGGTCGGCGGAGCACATGTGGTCGGCCTGGGCGCCCTCGGCGTCATCCAGGTCAAAGCTGTCGATACCCAGCTGGTTGGGCATGGTCACATAGGCGTCGTCAGGCACGCGCTTGGCGATCCAATGGTGACCGCCGATGGTCTCGAGCCACCAGATCTCGTCCACATCACTAAAGGCGATGCCGTTGTTCTCGTAGGTGCCGTAGCGCTCGAGCAGGTCGCCCAGGATACGAACGCCGTCGCGGGCGGACTTGGCGTACGGCAGGACCAGGGTCACCATGTCCTCCTCGCCCAAGCCGCCGGGCTGTGCCGGCACATAGCCGTCCTCACCCTCGTTGCCCTTGGCGGGCACGTAGTCCACAAGCGAATCGGCGCCGCGGACGCGCTCGTTGGTGGTGAGCGTCTCGGTTGCGGACATACCAACATTGAGCTCGTTGAAGCCCGCCTCGGCCCAGATGCCATGGCCCGGGACAACATCGGGGACGCTCGTGTAGCGCATGGGGTTATCGGGCAGCTCAATGGTCAGGTGACTCAGGACGCTCGTGTAGACGCGCGGCTGATCGTCGGGATGCACCACGCCCATGCGCTTGGGCTCAAACACCCCGTTGGACGAGTCCTCGTTACGCGCGACCAGGGTCGACCCGTCGTAGCTCGCGTTCTTACCGACCAAAATCGTTGTGCACGGCATGCGCATCCTCCTTGAGCGAAGAAATCAAACGGCAACAGTGTATCGCTTCGGCGAAAAAAGGGCGAAACCACAGCCCCAGCAACCCCTGTGGTCAAAAAATGCCAAATATGAGTACTGTCACCAATTTAGTAGCAGCAATTTCTCTGGGCACAGGCGTCGATAATCTACATTTGTTCAAAAGCTGGACAATGTAATTCCTCATAGGTCCAATAAAATAGGCTCTCTATCGATAATAAATACCGATAGAGAGCCAAAGAGAGCTAAATTATATGTGACCATATTGGCAGCAGTACTCATATTTGGCATTTTTTGACCACGAGGTATATATCTAACCCCCTGAACAGCCAAAAACGCCTATTTCGATGCACACTCCGCCGCTTCAATCACGTGTTTGGCGAGAATCGCCGTTGTCACGGAGCCCACGCCGCCCGGCACGGGGGTGATGGCACCAACAACCGGCTCCGCGGCAACAAAATCGACGTCACCCACCAGCTTGCCAGCGTCCTCATCCCAGTTAATGCCCACATCGATGATCGTCTGGTCCTCGCGAACGGCATCCACGCCAATCGTACGCGCGCGTCCAACGGCGGCAACCACAATGTCGGCAGCACGGCACTCGGCAGCAAGGTCGCGCGTATGCGTATGGCAGGTCGTCACCATGGCGGCAACGGGACGACCAATCACCAGAGACCGACCGACGACCGCAACCTTGGCCCCATCCAGCTCAACACTGTAATGGTCCAGCAACGCCAACACGGCCTCGGCCGTGCAGGGAGCAAAGCCCTCGCCACGACCCGAAAGCGTGGTAAGCAGCGAGGCCGGCGTCATGGAGTCAACATCCTTGGCGGGATCGAGCGCCGCGGCAACCGCATCCTCGTCAAGTCCAGCGGGCAGCGGGCGAAACACTAGGCAGCCATGAACAGCGGGGTTGGCATTGATGTCCTTAATAGCCGCCAGCAGTTCATCCTGCGAAACATCGGCAGAAAGCAAAACGCGACGAGCCTCAATGCCAACCTTCTCGCAGCGCTTGAGAGCGCCGCGCTCGTAGGACAGGTCGTCGTCGCGCTCGCCCACACGCACGATGGCCAGCGTCGGCACAACGCCGCGCTCGCGCAGGGCGGCACAACGAGCGGCAAGCTCCTCAGTCAAAGCACGGGCAACGGGAGCACCCTTCAGCAGTTCAGCCATGGCTATCCTCTCTTCCTTGCAGCGTCGGAGGCGCGGCGCGCCAGCGCATCGGCGCGCGGCAACCATGTGTCGAGCAACTCATCACACGCCGTCTCGAGCTCCTCGGCACGAGCGCGATCCTTCATAGACGTGGTGTTCGCAAAGAGCGTCAAGCTCGCACCCTGCATAGCGGCACGGCAGAACACGGCGCCGCACGCCACATCGGACAGCAGCTGACGCGAACCCTTGTCGGCCATGTCCTCGAGCAGCGCCAGCGCACGCCCGCAGGCATCCATAATGCGATACGGCGGCATAGCGGCCACATGCAGCGCATCCTGAATCGCGGTCGCTCGAGCCAGATCGTCACGCGGAATACCGTACGCCGCGGACACCTGCCCGTAGGCACGAACGTCTTCGGCAACCAGACCCACAAGCTCCTGCGCCAACTCGTCTGCCTGGGCAAATGCGCGCGTCAGATCGTCTGCGCGATCGGCAAGCGCGGGATTAGTTGCCCCATAACGAGCGACCATCCCGCAAAGCGAGGCGCCCAGCGCGCCCACAAAGGCGCTCGCGCTGCCACCGCCGGGAACCGGCTCGCGCGCGGCAAGCGCCTCGGCAAACCCGCGGCAGGTTTTATCCATCATCTCTTGGCTCATACGCACGCACCTTCAAGTCATATAGATCGGTCGGGTGGCAACCGCCGGCCAACCGCGTCAAACACGTAATGGTGCTAAGTCTAGCCCATAAGTACTCGAGCGTCAGCGCACCTGGCCATCGCGGATTTCTATGACGAACGATAGGCGTCGGCACCGCAAACATGGGAAACATGGCCCACCTTTCGGGACTTCCGGACGTCACAAACTGGGGCATATCTATAAACAAGGAACCTGTTGGGGCAACGCCCGCGTACACGCGCCCCTTTAAAACAACAGGCACC
>CABUMU010000062.1 GCA_902492855.1 uncultured Collinsella sp.
GATCGCCGCCGAGGACAAGGCACGCCGCGACCAAGAGCAAAGCATCGCCAACGCCCAAGCAGATGCCGCACATGCACAGTCGATCATCGAGCAGGCGACCGAGGTACATGACCATCCAGAGATCACTGAGTCGCTTGCAGGATCCTTGGCCCGAGACAAAGCCGAACACGCCGAGACCAAGCGAGAAGTCGCCCAGCTCGAGGCCACCGAGGACGCGGTGCGCGAGCGCACCCGCGACTCACGCATCAAATTCACCGGCGCCATCGTCTGCATCGTCGCCGCAATCCTGGTGATCATCCTAGTCTGGCTGTTCGCGAGCAAGTAAACCAGCCGCCAAAAAAACGCTCAACGCAGTTGCGGTGAGATAGTTCCTGTTTAGCCCAAAAAGGCCAATTCAAGAACTATCTCACCGCAACTTATTTAGATTGATGCAAGGTAGTCGTTTAAGAACGTCCCCAATGACTACACCGATGTTTTGTTGACAACCAAAGAAATGCCGGTGTTTTGGCAACGACAGCGAGCGGGTCGCATTTGAGGCAAGGTGACGTGAAACGAAAGGGCGCTGACCTTCTGGTCGCGCCCTTGAAGTTGAACGTCAGATTGTCCAAATGCGGCCCGCGCAGCGTCGACCGGTTACGGCGTTTGTAAAACGCCGTAACCTACAAGATGAGCATGGCGTCACCAAAGCTGAAGAAGCGGTAACGTTCTTCGATAGCAGCAGCGTAGGCATCCATGATCTGGTCGCGGGTGGCAAGTGCGCTCACGAGCATCATGAGCGTGGAGCGCGGCACGTGGAAGTTCGTGATCAGCGCGTCTACCACGTGATAGGTCGAGCCGGGCATGAGGTAGAGCTGCGTCGTGGCGTTCTCGCGCACCACGATGTCACCGCGGCCAAGCGTGTCGGCTCCGTCCTCGCGGCCTTCAAAATAGCGCGCCGTCACGGCCGGATCGAACACCGGGGCTTCTGCGTCAAACGCGCTCTCGAGCGAGCGCACAGCGGTGGTGCCGACGGCGATCACACGATGACCCTCGGCTTTCGCCTTATGCACGGCGTCGACAACTTCCTGCGACACGTGGTAGCGCTCGGTGTGCATGACGTGCTGCGTGGGGTCGTCCTCCTCCACCAAGCGGAAGGTATCGATGCCCACCTCGAGCTCGACGGCGGCAAACTTCGCACCCTTGGCCTCGATAGCGGCCATGAGCTCGGAAGTAAAGTGCAGACCCGCCGTGGGAGCTGCAGCCGAGTGTTCCTCTTTCATGGCGTAGACGGTCTGGTACTTCTCGGGATCGCCCTCGTAATCGGTAATGTAGGGCGGCAGCGGCACGTGGCCGGCAGCATGGATGGCCTCGTCGAGCGTGCGCGGCTCGCCGGCGGCATTGCAACCGGCCGGCTCAAAACGCACCAGGCGGCCGCCGCGGCTATCGGTGACAAAGTCGATGACCTCGGCCGTCAGCACCACGGGAGCCCCCTCGGGCGCATGGGCGCCACCGGCGCGATACTCAATCTGAGCACCGGGCTTCAGGCGCTTACCCGGCTTGACCAGGCACTCCCAAACGTGGCCCAGCGGGTCAACATCTTCGCGGCGCTTGAGCAGCAGCGTCTCGACCACGCCGCCCGAGCCCTCCTTGCGACCGATCAGGCGGGCCGGCATCACGCGCGTCTTGTTGATGACGAGCACATCGCCAGGCTCGATATAGTCGATGATGTCGCGGAAGATGCGGTGCTCAACGGTACCGCCGTGCTCCAGCGGCGTTCCCGCCTGGGAGCCCTTGCGATCCACCACCAGCAGGCGGCAGGAGTCGCGCGGCTCGGCAGGAGCCTGGGCAATCAGTTCCTCAGGAAGGTTGTAGTCAAAATCATCGGTACGCATAGACACGTCGGATACTCCTTATATAGCCAAAGTCCGTTCTACATCCTAGCAGGCTGCCAGCTCAAAAGAACTACTTTTTGGACGCTTTGCGCTCGTCGCGGATGCGGGCGCGGTCCATGGCCGCCTCGACGGCCGAGAATCGGCAGCCGCAGTAATTCTGCCGATACATACCCAGCTCGCGCGAGCGACGCGTCGCCTCGGGGTAATACGGGCGAAAATCGCGAATCACCGGGGTGAGCCCATGTGCCGCCGCCAAGCGCACGAGCACGTCATTGCAGGTGTCGAACAGCTGATACGGCGAGACGGCGAGCGTCGTGCCCACAAACTCAAACCCGCGCTCCTGGGCCACACGGCATGCCTCAGCCAGACGCAGGGCATAGCATGCGTGACAGCGACGGGCTCGATCGGCGCCCAGCGGTGCCACGCCGGTCTCCCAGCGATCGCGGTCCTCCCCTGCCTCGATAAGCTCGATGTCGCCATCGGCACACCACCGGCGCAGCTCGTCCAAACGCCGCTGCCATTCATCGTGCGGCTGAATATTGGGGTTTGTCCAGCAGATTGTGGGCTCAAACCCTTCCTCGCGCAGCAGGTGGACCGGCTCAAGAGAGCACGGCGCACAGCAGGCGTGCAACAACAACGGCTTCATCGACATCTCCTCACCCGAAAAAGCGCACGCCGAAGGACGTGTCCTCGCAGGCGACAATGCGGCGGTCGCGCAAAATGGTCCGCACGTAATACCAGTCGCCCACACAGCCCGACAAATGCAAGCCGGCCGCCAGGTAGCACAGCAGCGGATAGCCCGAAAACGCAAACCCCAGGGCAAACGCTGTCGTCACAACAACCGTCGGCGCCAGGCAAATCGCCATATACCGCCGGCGCGAATACACAATCCCCTCGGCGCAGGCATAAATCATGCACGTCTCACGGTTCGCTCCAAAAGTCACGTGCGCACCCGCGGGCGCAAACAACTTAAAGAACGCTGCATGCACCAGCTCGTGCACGGCAAATGACGCCGCAGAAACCGCAGCCAAGCCGACTATCCAGCCCACGACAGCCATCCAGCCGCCCGCGTCAGCCGCATCCAAGTCTGCAGGCCCGCCCAGCAGCATAAACACCGGCACCAGGCACACGGCAAACACGCCGACTACGACCATCCCCCACACGAAGCAAGCGTGCAGAAAATCCTCGTCCTCAAACGCATGTATGTTGGAAATCTCATTCATAGCATCTTAGGATAGCGCCCCTGCCACGCACCCGCCCGCATGTGCGATAATGTCGAACGATATGCACGAATTGACCACCGCGCCGCCGAGCCCCGCGCCCGGCCGCGCCCTCACCATATGCGAAGGAGTCCCATGGCATCCAAATACTCCATGAACGACCGTCCCAGCTGGCCTCGCCGCGCCATCGTTACCGCCGGCGAGCCCTACGGCAACAAGGGCCTTCACTTTGGCCACGTTGGCGGCGTCTTTGTCCCTGCCGACTTCTTCGCCCGCTTCCTGCGCGACCGCCTGGGCCGTGAGAACGTCATCTTCACCTCGGGCACCGACTGCTATGGCTCGCCCATCATGGAGAGCTACCGCAAGCTCAAGGAGAACGAGGGCTACGACAAGTCCATTAGCGAGTATGTCGAGTCCAATCACTCCCGCCAGGCCGCGACCCTCAACAACTACAACATCAGCTGTGACATCTACGGCGGCTCGGGCCTTGAGCCGGCGGCCCAGATCCACAACGAGGTGACCGCCGAGATTATCGAGCGCCTGCACGAGCAGGGCACCATCTCCAAGCGCTCCACGCTGCAGTTCTACGATGCCAAGGCCGGCACGTTCCTCAACGGCCGTCAGGTGATCGGCCGCTGCCCCATCCAGGGCTGCAAGTCCGAGAAGGCCTATGCCGACGAGTGCGACCTGGGTCACCAGTTTGAGCCCGAGGAGCTCATCGCGCCTAAGAGCCAGCTCACCGGCGAGGTGCCCGAGCTGCGCCCGGTCGACAACCTCTACTTCGACCTGCCGGCCTACCTCGACTTTATGAAGACCTATACCGCCAAGCTCGCCCAGAACCCGCAGGTTCGTTCCGTGGTCTCCAAGACCATGGAGGAGTGGTTGCTGCCGGCTCAGCTCTACATCCAGAACAAGTTCCGCGAGGCCTTCGATGCCGTCGAAGATCAGCTTCCCGAGCACACCGTCCTGGAGCCCGAGGGCAACAAGAGCAGCTTTACCGTCACCTTCCCCAGCTGGAAGGAGCGCGACGATGCCCACGCGGTGCTCGCCAACGGTGGCGTGCGTTTCCGCAGCGGCAAGGCGCTCGTGCCCTTCCGCATCACCGGCAACATCGACTGGGGCGTTCCGGTGCCCGAGGTCGATGGCGTCTCCGACGTCACCTGCTGGTGCTGGCCCGAGAGCCTGTGGGCGCCCATCAGCTATACGCGTACCGTGCTCGCACGCGATGCCAAGGCCGCCGGCGTGACCGAGGGCGTCGCCGCCCAGGATGCCGCCCTCATGGGCGAGCCCGCTGCCGATTCCACGCAGGTACCCGCTCCCACCTACCAGCACAGCTCGCTCGACTGGCGCGACTGGTGGTGCTCTGACGACGCTCAGATCTACCAGTTCATCGGTCAGGACAACATCTATTTCTACTGCATCGCTCAGACCGCCATGTGGGAGGCCCTGGGTTGGGACCTTACGCAGAGCACCGTCAGCGCCTGCTATCACCTGCTCTACATGGGCAAAAAAGCCAGCTCGTCCTCGCAGACGCCTCCCCCGCCGGCAGACGACCTGCTCAACCACTACACCTGCGAGCAGATGCGCGCGCACTGGCTGTCGCTCGGCCTGTCCGAAAAGCCGGTGAGCTTTAGCCCCAAGGCATACGACACGCGTGTGACCGGCAAGGACAAGGACGGCAACGAGGTGCGCGCCTGCGACGACAAGCGCGTTATCGATCCGGCCCTTAAGGAGAGCGCGCTGCTGACCGGCGTCTTCAACCGCCTGGCCCGCAGCTGCTTCTACGGCGTTGCCATCAAGGAAGGCGACGAGAGCCCCTACCGCAACGGCTGCATCCCCGCCGGTGCCGCTTCTGACACCGTGGTCGAAGCCGCCCAGCAGGCAGCTCTCGCCTTTGAGCAGGCCATGTACAAGTTCGAGACGCACCGCGCGCTCGCCGTATGCGACGACTACCTGCGTGCCGCCAACAAGCGCTGGAGCGACGCCTCCAAGGCCGCCAACAAGCTCGAGGGCGAGTCGGCCAGTGCCGCGATGACGCAGGCCCTCGTCGACGCCTTTACCGAGCTGCGCGTGGCGACCGTCCTGATGCACGGCATCGTCCCGGCCGGCTGCGAGCTCATCTGCGAGTACTTCGACGTCGACCCGGTCGCCTTCTTTAGCTGGGATAACATCTTTGCCTCCACGGACGAATTTGTGGAGAGCCTGGGCGAGAAGCCCGGCGAGCACCGCGTGAAGCCGCTGCCCCCGCGCTTCGACTTCTTCAGCAAGCACGAGAGCCAGTACTAAAACAACACTCGACATGTAATGGAATGGGAAGGAAAGACGGATGTCCAAGCCGCGTCGTCGTAAGCAGAAAAAGCAGGTCAAGGCCGAGCTCAAGCTTAGGCAGTTTGCCGCTACCGAGCTTTCCGACCAGCTTGCCGCCCTTCCCTGCGCCGCCGACCTGCCGCGCTTTTTGGTCGACACGGTTGCCGGCGCCTATGCCCCCACCGATGCCGAGCTCATGATCGAAGGCTTTGGCGCCGCGGCCACACGCCCAGTCACACTGCGTGCCAACACGCTCAAGGCGACCGCCGAAGACATCGCCGCGGCGCTCGGTGCCGCCGGCATCGCCCACAACCCCGTCGCCTGGTACCCAGACGCCTTTATCCTGCCCGAGGCCCAGGTTTCCGATCTGTGGGATCTCGACATCTACCGCGACGGCAAGATCTACTTGCAAAGTCTGTCGTCCATGATGCCGCCTTTGGTATTAGGCGCTCAGGCCGGCGAGGACATCTTGGACATGTGCGCAGCCCCCGGCGGCAAGACGACGCAGATCGCCGCCCTCACCCAGGGACAGGCGCACCTCACCGCCTGTGAGATGAGCATTCCCCGCGCCGAAAAGCTCGAAGCTAACCTCCACCGCCAAGGCGCAAAAAACGTGCCCGTCATGCGTATCGACGCACGCGAGCTCGACGAGTTCTTCCGCTTTGACCGCATCCTGCTCGACGCTCCCTGCACCGGCACGGGCACCGTCATCAGCGGCAACGAGAAAAGTCTGCACGGGCTCACGGAGCAGCTGCTTTGCAAGTGCGCACGCTCGCAGCGCGCGCTTCTGGACCGCGCCATGGGTGCCCTCAAACCGGGCGGCACGCTCGTCTATTCCACTTGTTCGATCTTGCCGCAGGAAAACGAGGACGCCCTGCAAGAGGCCCTCGACAAGCACATGGACTGCGAGCTCATCCCCCTCGACGGCACGCCGAGCGAAAGCGAAACGCGCCGTGCCCAGGATGCCGGCGAGGAGCCGCATATCGAGAGCAACGCTCTCACCGAGGCCATCGCCGCCGGCCACGTCTCGTCCGTCGCCAACGGTATGCCCGGCACGCTGACCATTCCGCCTAGCCGCGACTTTGAGGGCTTCTACATTGCCCTGATCCGAAAACGCAGCTAGCGCACGGATCAAAAACTCAACAAGCTATCTCCGTGCGCGTTTGCCCTGCTGGTCGCGATGCTGTTTAAGCATCGCACGCTCCTTGCGTTCGGCCCTTTTGCCCTTAATGGCCGTGACCACAAAGTAGATGACCGCGGCGGCAACGATTGCGCCCACACACAGGCCAATCGAGCCAAACATTGCTGTCAATTCCATACCGCGTCACCTCTCTTTTAAACGGGACTTTCAAGATAGCACCTCGATCCCCGCCACCACAGCTCCTTCACGTTCGCCTGCCCTTCGGTCTAACGGATGGCACGGCGGGGAAAACTCAACTCGTCAAACGATTTAGCATTCGCAATTCCGGCTGCATCGCGCCGGCCGTCATCACATAGAATCGAGTCTCCATGAATACCCTTAACGACCTAAACGAGCGCGTCGACGCCTTTGTCGGCACCAGTTCCTTCGACGCGCCTGCCGCGACGAACGACCAGGCCCCCATCGATGTTCCCGCCGAGGTTCACGAGGACATCGTCGCCTCGGTCGATTTTTCCGAGGTCGAGCTCGCAGACGAGTTCACCGAGCCCCAGGTAGCCGTGACCCCCAACGGACTGCTCCCCATGGAGCCGCTGCCCATTGACGGGCGTCTGCGCAAGGCGGCCCTCCGCATGCCCGACGAGATCGAGGAGGCCAGCGGCTTCACGCTCTTCGGCCGCCGCATCAAGTCGCTCATCTACACCACCGATGTCGCGGTCATCCGCAACTCCAACGCCGATGCCGTCTTTGCCGTTCACCCCTTCACGCCACAGCCCGCCATTACGCAGGCACTGTTGACCGTCGCCGAGTGCCCGGTCTTTGTAGGCGTGGGCGGCGGAACTACGACCGGCAAGCGCTCCGTGCAGATGGCAGCCGTCTCCGAGATGCAGGGCGCGGCGGGCTGCGTGGTCAACTCCCCCCACTGCCGAGATGGTCGAGCACATCACCAACATCGCCGACATCCCCGTCATCGCCACGGTCGTACGTTGCGACGATGATGCGCATGCCAAAGTGCGCGCCGGAGCCAAGATTCTCAACATCGCCGCCGGCAAAAACACACCCCAGGTCCTGCGTGAACTGCGCGAGCACTATCCCAACCTGCCGCTCATCGCACCGGGCGGCAAGACGCCCGAGAGCATTCGCGAGACCATCGCCGCCGGCGCCAACGCCATCATCTGGACGCCGCCTTCGGCCCAGCAGCTACAGGCCGACATGATGCAGCGTTATCGCAAGATGAAGGAAGACGCCACACCTGTCATCTCGCGCGACGATGTGCCCATTATCGACCAGGTCGCCGCCGAAGTCAGCCAGGTCGAGAACATGAATCCCGACGTGCCGATTCCCGACGAAGTCATCGAGCGCGTCGCTTCGATCCACGAGCGCGTCGAGGAGCATCGCGCCAATCGCGGCCTCAAGCCGTCACTGCACGGCTTTTTCTTCCGCGGAAAGAAACGCTAGCCGCAACAGCAAGGCCCGCCCCACAAACGTGTGAGACGGGCCGTTTTCGTTTGAGCAATCATGCAGCGACGTGATGGGCCAAGTTAATCCACGCGCTTGTCGCCCATAAAGAAGAGCGCCACCGTACCAGGTCCGGTATGCGAGCCAATCAGAGTACCGATGTCATTGATCTCAATCTTGCCTTTAAGCTGCGGAACCTGTTCCTCAATCAGCGCCGCAACTGCCTCAGCGTCCTCGCGGCACGCCGAGTGCGACATGATGCACTTACCCGAATAATCCGCACCGTCCTGCACGTGTGCCATCATGGTCTTAGCCATCTCGGAAATCGCGCGCTTCTTAGTGCGAATCTTCTCACGTGGCGACAGCTTGCCGTCGCAATCGACCGTCATAAGCGGGCAAATCTTAAGCGCCGTGCCGATGATCGCGCTCGCAGCCGAAATGCGACCGCCGCGCAGGTAGCTCGACAGATCGGTCGAGAAGAACCAGTGGTGCAGGTTGAGTTTGTGCTCCTCGATCCAAGCAGCCGTCTCGTCGAGTGAAGCCCCGCTATCGCGCACGTCGGCGGCATATTCCAGCAACAGACCAAAGCCCGAAGACGCCCCCAGCGAATCGATGACGCGCACCTTGCCGCCCTCGGGATAGCGATCCGCAAGCATCTGCGCCGCGACGCAGGCCGATCCATACGTGCCCGAAATACCCGACGACAACGTCAGGTGCAGCACGTCTTTACCCTCGGCAACAAACGGCTCCCAAAACTCCTCGTACTCACCCACGCTCACCTGAGACGTCTTGGGCATGGCGCCCGCGGCAATCTGGGCAAAAAACTTGTCCGGCGTAATCGACTGATACAGATCGTCCGTATAGACAACATCGTCGATCTCGTAATGAAAACACACGACAGGGATATTGCGCGACGCAAAGAACTCACGGGTTCGGTCGGCGGCGGATTCACAGGTCAGGACAAAATCACTCATATGAGGCTCCTTACTCATTGTTGCGCAAATTATCGCACAGTGAGCCTAAATGCGGTACATATGTCCACTATTTACCAAATCGAACCAAAAATAGTGAACATCTTTACCACCATCGTCTCCACCGGCCCCACGCATAAATATCTGAGAAAACACCCTCTGTCGTCTCCACCCAACCAACACATCTACCTTCACTAAATCGATTTACCAAACCATTCAGCCGACAATTCAGCCGCTGGCACAAAATCGAAACAAAAGCGGCGCATACTGATAAACGTTTGACGCTGTTTATCAGTTTTACCAGCCCCATCGGAAGGTGTTTCATGGTCGCATTCGATCGCAACCCGCAAGACTTTAAGTATCTGCGCCTGCTGTCGAGACAGTTTCCCACCGAACAATCCGCATTTACCGAAATTATCAACCTCTCGGCCATCCTTAACCTACCCAAGGGCACCGAGCATTTTATGAGCGACGTGCATGGTGAGTACGAAGCCTTTATGCACATCCTCAACAACTGCTCGGGCGTCGTGCGCGAACATGTCGACGAGATCTTTGGCGACACGCTCTCCTTTGACGAAAAGGGCGAGCTGTGTACGCTCATCTACTACCCGCGCGAGAAGATCGACCTGGTCCGCAGTCAGCGCGAGGACTCGCCCACCTGGTACAAGACGATGCTTGACCAGCTCATCATGGTCGCTCGCTCACTTTCAAGCCGCTACACGCGCTCCAAGGTGCGTAAGGCCATCCCGCGCGATTACGCCTATATCATCGACGAGTTGTTGCACACGCACCCGGACGAGAACAACTATCGCGTGCGCTATCACGAGCGCATCGTGGAGTCCATCCTGGAGACCGCCAGCGCCGACGACTTTATTGAGTCGCTCGCCTCGCTCATCAAGCGCCTGGCCGTCGACCACCTGCACCTGGTGGGCGACATCTTCGACCGCGGCGGCGGCGCGGCCAAGATTATGGACCGTCTGCTCACCTACCATTCGCTCGACATCCAGTGGGGCAACCACGACCTGCTGTGGATGGGCGCTGCGACCGGTGAGCCCGCCTGCATCGCCACGGTGTTGCGCAACAACCTACGCTACGACAACTACGAGATCCTGGAGAACGACTACGGCATCTCGCTGCGTGAGCTTGTCGCCTTTGCCGATGCCACCTACACCGCCGGTGAGTCCATCACCCCGCTGATCAAGGCCATCAACGTGCTGCTCTTTAAGCTCGAGGGCCAGATTATCCAGCGCCACCCCGAGTTCGATATGACCGACCGCCTGTTACTCGACAAGATCGACCACGACACCGGCACGGTCACGCTCGCCGACGGCAGCGTGTGGCCGCTCACGACCAACGACTTCCCCACCGTCGACCCGGCGGACCCCTACACGCTCACGTCTCAGGAGCAGCACATCATCGACAAGCTCGTGTCCGAGTTTGTCACCGCCGATCACCTGCATCGCCATATCGATTTCCTCTACACCCACGGCTCGATGTACAAGGTCGCCAACGGCAACCTGCTCTTCCACGGCTGCGTTCCACTCAACGAAGACGGCACCTTCAGCAGCATGAACTGCCTGGGCACCTGGCACGCTGGCCGCGATTATCTCGATTTTTGCGACCACATCGCCCGCCGCGCGTGGCGCGTGGGCGACCGCGATGCCCTCGACTGGATGTGGTACCTGTGGATTGGCTTCAATTCACCCGCCAGCGGACGCCTGGTGCGTACCTTTGAGCGCGCCTATATCGCCGATAAGAGCACCTGGGTCGAGCCGATGGACCCGTACTTTACGCTTACCAAGTCGCCCTCGGTCTGCGATGATATCATGCGCGAGTTTGGCGTCGCGGCCATGGCATGCTCGCCGACCGGCCACATCATCAACGGCCACACGCCCGTTAAAACCACCAAGGGTGAGCAGCCCATCCGCGCCGAGGGCAAGCTACTGGTCATCGATGGCGGCTTCTGCCGCGCTTACCATCCCAAGACGGGCATCGCCGGCTATACGCTCATCTCGAGCTCGCGCGGCTGCCGCCTCAAGTCGCACCGGGCCTTTACGACGGTTGCCGAGGCACTCACGCGCAACGTGGACATCGAGAGCGAGACCAACCGTTTTGACCAAGCAGACCGTCGCCGCATGGTGAGCGACACCGATACTGGCGCCAAGATTCGCAGCCAGATCCAGGACCTGCGCCAGCTGCTCGATGCATATAGAAACGGTGCTATCGAGGAGCGCGCCTAGCACCACCCGCGGGGATTGGCTAAACTTGCTAAGTTTGTCATCCCCGCGGCGCTTCGGCGCCAGCTTAAGGCAGGTACCATGCAAAAGCTCCTTGCGCAGATTATGAAATTTGGCGTCGTCGGTGTCATTGCCACGGTTATCGACTTTGGCATTATGAATCTGCTCCACTACGGTCTGGGCCTCAACATCCTAATCGCCAACACCAGCGGCTTTATCATCTCACTCATCTTTAACTACCTCGCAAGCATGAAATACGTGTTTGCGCACAAGGAAGGCATGAGCCCCCGCCGCGAGTTCATCATCTTTGTCGTGCTGTCCGTGATCGGTTTGGTGCTCAACGATGGCATCGTGCTGGCGCTCAACGCCGGCCTGGGACTCGAGGCCAATATCGCCAAGATCTGTGCCACCGCGCTTGTCATGGTCTACAACTTTGTGACCCGAAAAATCTTCCTGGAGGGCGACGAGACAAAATAGCTCGAAACCCCTGTAGCATTACGGCGCCCA
>CABUMU010000063.1 GCA_902492855.1 uncultured Collinsella sp.
AGCGTCTTTGCCATTTTGTGCTTTTGTCCCTATGCGACCTACGCTTTGGGTGAGCTGGGTGTGCCATCGGGCGTCGCCAGCATGCTTTCCGTCACGCTGTGCTCGCAACTGGCGACACTTCCCATTACCATTCCTGCCTTCGGTATGTTCTCGCTCATTGCTCCGCTGGCAAATGCAGTCATCGGTCCGGTGGTGAGCGTACTGCTTGCTGTGTCGATCGTGCTGGTTCCCTTTTCGCTCGTGGAACCGTTGCGGATTTGGGCGCTCGTTGTGCCCATGGTTGCCGCCCGTTGCGCACTGTTCTTCGAGCAGCTGTTTGCCGCCGTGCCTGGTGCATCTGTGAGTGTGCCGCCCGATAGCATGTGGATTTACCTAGTGCCGTGTTTGCTGGCGGTTCTGCTGGTCTGGTGGCCGCGTCCCCGCGCACGTTCTATGGCGGTGGGGCTTGCATGCCTGGTGCTCTTGGCTGCGATTCCGTACGTCTACTGGGATCGATTCGCTCCGCCTTCGGTGACGGTGCTCGATGTGGGCCAGGCGGATGCGATTCTTATCCGCCAGGGCGACGCAGTAGCACTCGTCGACTGCGGGCTCGACGAGCGCGTGGTAGCGGCGTTGGTTCGCAATAACGTGCACCATATCGATGCCGTCTTTGTGACGCATTGGGATGAGGACCACTGGGGTGGTCTGCCTGCCGTGCTCGAGCAGTTTTCGGTCGGAACGATTGCCGTGGCGGCGGATGCGCTGGAGGATGCTCCTGCCGAGGTATTGAACCGACCTGGCGTGGAGTATCGGCAGGTGCGCCGTGGGGATACGGTCGATATCGGCTCATTTTGCGCCCGCGTGATGTGGCCATTCGAGTCCGTGGATGGCGAGGGAAATGAGGACTCGCTTGTCCTGCTGCTCTTTTATGTTCAGGAAGACAAGGGCCTGCGTATGCTCCTCACCGGTGATGCCGAGCTCGACCAAGAACGGGAATTCGTGCAGGAGGTGGGGGATATCGATGTCCTTAAACTCGGGCATCACGGCTCCAAGGTTTCGGTCGATACCGCGCTGCTGGAGATTCTGAGACCCGAGCTTTCCCTCGCGAGCGCGGGCGAGGGGAATCGATACGGTCATCCGTCCGATGCCTGCATCGATGCCGTGAAGGAAGCGGGCGGCGTGTTCGCGTGCACCATCGAACACGGCGACATTACCGTCACGCCGACTGAGAATGGCTTTGCGATGCGATGCCAGCGACCGTGACGACGTTGTTGGCGTGTGGTGGGCCCCTGGGCTAGAATGGCACGGAGCGAATACGAAGGCCTGCGGGAGGGGAGCGCAATGTCCGAAACCGGTCTGCTGCCGGCATATCTGATCGTCGGTACCGACGGAGTCAAGCGCGATCACGCCGTCTCGCGTATGAAAGCGCGTCTGGAAAAGTCGGGTATGGTCGAGTTTAACCTCGACGAGCGCGACATGACTAAGGACCCCGATATCGAGTCCATTATCGGATCGCTTAACACCTTTCCGATGGGCAGCGAGTTTCGCCTGGTAATCCTTGATGGCTGCTCAAAGCTCGCTAAGGCGGTCTCGGAGCCGCTCGTCGAGTACCTCGCAAGTCCCAGCCCCACGACGGTTTGCCTCATCATCGCCGACTCGCTTGCCAAGAACACGCGCCTGTATAAGGCGATCGCCAAGATCGACAAGAAGGCCGTGATCGATTGCTCCGGCACCAAGCGCTGGGAGCTTCCGCGCCGCGTACAGCAGATGGCGACGCAGCACGGCAAGTCGATCTCGACGGCGGCCGCCGAGGAGCTCGTTTCGCGCTCGGGCGAGAACACCCGCATGCTCGATAACGACTTGGCCAAGCTCGCCCAGATGGTCGAGGCACCGCAAATTGAGCTTTCCGATGTGGAACGCTGGATCGTGCGCACGGCCGAAGTCCAGCCTTGGGACTTCCTCAACGCAGTGTCGGCCCGCGATATGCGGCGTTCGCTCGAGCTCTTTAAGCGTTTGCCCTCCAAGAGCTACGTGTGGACCTACACGCTGCTGTGCGGCCGTATTCGCGAGCTTATCGTTGCCAAGGCGCTCGATGCGCGCGGACAGGGTCGTGAGCTGGCCGCAACGCTTAAGCTTCAGTCCTGGCAGGTCAAGAATCATCTGACCTGGGCACGTCGCTTTTCGATGGCAGAGCTCGTTGCAGCGCTCGAGGGTGCCGTTGATGTGGAGCTCGCGCTCAAGGGTTCGGCCGATTCTGAGACCGCGCTTTTGCTCTGGATTACGAACATCTTGAGAAAATCGTGATGATACCTGCCTATTTGACAAATTCGTTCTATCCCTTTGAGGGGGAGCGTGCTATAGTAGGCGCTTGCATGACCTCACCGTGTCTCAGAGGTGTCATACATTTTTTGCAAGGAACTCGAAAGGAACTCCAGAAGTGGCAAACATCAAGTCTCAGAAGAAGCGTATCCGCACCAATGAGGCAGCTCGCATGCGTAACAAGGCTGTCAAGTCCGAGCTCAAGACGCTGACCAAGCACGTCCAGTCCGCCGTCGCCGAGGGCGACGCCGAGAAGGCCCAGGCTGCCCTCAAGACCGTCACCAAGCGTCTCGACATGGCTGCCGCCAAGCATGTTATCCACAAGAACCAGGCTTCCAACCGCAAGTCCGGTCTTGCCAAGCTCGTGAACAGCATCAACGCCTAAGTTGTAAATTTCACACCACACAGATTACGCGCATAATTGGAGCCTGTTTTATGGAACAGGCTCCATTTTTTGTACCGCTCGGGTAAGATAGTCCGCATGAATACTTCAATTGACATTTCCCACATCCGCAACTTCTCGATTGTTGCGCACATCGACCATGGCAAGTCCACGATCAGTGATCGCATCCTCGAGCTCACCCATACCGTCGACGAACGCGACATGGAGTCGCAGCTGCTCGACACCATGGATATCGAGCGCGAGCGCGGCATCACGATCAAGTCCAATGCCGTTCGCGTGTCCTATGACGCCGACGATGGCGAGACGTATCAGTTCAACCTGATCGATACGCCGGGCCACGTGGACTTTACCTATGAGGTCTCGCGCTCGCTGGCAGCCTGTGAGGGCGCGGTGCTCGTTGTCGACGCCACGCAGGGCGTCGAGGCGCAGACCGTCTCCAACGCGACGCTCGCCATGAACGCCAACCTGGATATCGTGCCCGCCATCAACAAGATCGACCTGCCGTCGGCACATCCCGACGAGGTTAAGACCGAGGTCGAGGATGATCTGGCGATTCCTGCCGACGATGCCGTATGCGTATCGGGCAAGACCGGCGAGGGTATTCACGATTTGCTGGAGTCTATCGTCTTTTTGATCTCTCCGCCCAAGGGCGATGCGAACGCGCCGCTCAAGGCGCTCATCCTGGACTCGTATTTTGATGAGTACCGCGGCGTCGTTGCCACGGTCCGCGTCTTTGACGGCTCCATCAAAAAGGGCGATACCCTGCGCATGATGCAGGCAAAGGGCGACTTTTTGGTCGATGGCGTGGGCGTCAAGCGTCCCGCCGAGACCCCGGTCGACGCGCTCACGGTCGGCGAGGTCGGATACGTGGTCACGGGCCTGAAGGACCCCGAGGCCGTTCGCGTGGGCGATACCCTCACGTGGGCGTCGAATCCCTGCCCCGAGCCGCTTCCCGGCTACCGCGAGGCCAAGCCCATGGTCTATACGGGCCTGTTCCCGATCGATAACAAGGACTACGAGAACCTGCGTGACGCGCTCGATAAGCTGCACGTCAACGACCCGTCGTTGGTGTGGGAGCCCGAGACCTCGGTGGCACTCGGCTTTGGCTTCCGCGTGGGCTTCTTGGGCCTGCTGCATATGGAGGTCGTCAAGGAGCGCCTGGAGCGTGAATTCAATCTTGACCTCATTGCCACGAGCCCCTCGGTGGACTATCACGTCTACAAGACCGACGGCGAAATGATCGATGTCCGCAGCCCGCAGGACCTTCCCGAGGCCACGCGCATTGAGCGTATCGAGGAACCCTACCTCAAGGCAAAGATCATCTGCCCGCCTGAGTACACGGGTGCCGTTATGCAGCTCGCCATCGAGCACCGCGGCGTTACGACCGACATGATTCACCTCACGAGCAAATCGGTCGAGATGCGCTTCGATATGCCGCTCGCCGAGCTCATCTTGGACTTCTTTGACCAGCTCAAGAGCCGTACCAAGGGCTATGCCTCGCTCGACTACGAGTTCAACGAGTATCGTCCCTCCGAGCTCGTCAAGCTCGATATCTTGCTTTCGGGCGACGAGGTGGACGCGCTGTCGTTTATCGTCCATAAGGACAAGGCCTATGGCCTGGCCCGTGGTCTGTGCGACAAACTTAAGGAGATCATCCCGCGTCAGCTGTTCGAGGTTCCCATCCAGGGTGCTATCGGCAACAAAATCATCGCCCGTTCTACCGTCAAAGCGCGTCGCAAGGACGTTCTTGCTAAGTGCTACGGCGGCGATATCTCGCGTAAGCGCAAGCTGCTCGAGAAGCAGAAAGAGGGCAAGAAGCGCATGAAGGCCATCGGCTCGGTCGAGGTCCCGCAGGAGGCCTTTATGGCGATCCTCAAGGTGGACGAGTAGGTCTATGGCGCTTTCCGAATACAGCAAGCGGCTGCTGGGCGCCTATGCCGAGCAGCCGTTCCTTATGGCTCCCATGGCGGGCGTAACCGATCCTGCCTACCGCATCATGTGCCGCCGCCGCGGTGCCAATCTCGCCTATAGCGAGATGGTGAGCGTGGCGGGCCTTGCCTATGCCAGCAACAAGACCTGGCGCCTGGTGCTACCGGCCGACGAGGAGCAGCAGATTTGCGTGCAGCTCTTTGGCTCCAAGCCCGAGCAGTTTGCGAGTGCCGTCGCCGCCGTCGAGGAGCGTGTGGGCGATCGCCTGTCATTGATTGATATCAACATGGCCTGTCCGGCTCGCAAGGTCGTTACTAAGGGCGAAGGCTCGGCGCTTATGCGCACGCCCGACCTGGCCGAGAAGATTGTCGAGGCAGCGGTGGGCGCGGCGCATGTTCCCGTGACCGTGAAGATCCGCAAGGGTTTTTATGCCGAGGACCGCAACGCCGCAACGTTTGCCCAGATGCTTGAAGGGGCGGGCGCCTCTGCAGTTGCCGTGCACGGTCGTTGTGCCACGCAGCTCTACACCGGCCAGGCCGATTGGTCGGTTGTCGATGAGGTTGCCGACGCCGTCGAGATTCCCGTGATTGGTTCGGGTGATGTGTTCTCGGCCGAGGACGCTGCTGAGCATCTGCAAGGCTCGGGTGCCAGCGCGGTGTTTATCGCGCGCGGCATCTACGGAAACCCCTGGGTTTTTGGTGATGCTCGCGCCCTTGCGCTCGATGGCATACCGGTGCCGGCACGCAGCTCCGTCGAGCGCCTGGACGCCCTGCGTGAGCACCTAACGCTGACGCATGAGCTCCTGCCGCTCATGTCGCGTGCCCGCACGTACGCAAGCTGGTACTTAAAAGGCATGCCTCATGCCGCCGCTTGGCGTGCCCATGTGGTGCGCTGTTCCACTTACGAGGAGTTTATGGCGCTGGTCGATGAGATCGAGCGCGATGTGGTGGCCTGCGAGGCTGCCCTTGCCGCCGGCGAATCGGTGCCTCCACATCCGCTGGAGGCTTAAGGGTGGCCGTTACCGCGCTGTACGTGCACGTGCCGTTTTGCGCCCAAAAGTGTCGGTACTGCGACTTTGACTCGCGCAGTTTTGCTCCGTGCTACCTGAGCGCTGCGCTCGATGTCTATTTTGAGCAGTTGTTCGCGCGCCTCGATGCTTTTGGCAAGGCTAGGGCCCTTGAACAGATCCGCACCGTCTATGTTGGCGGCGGTACGCCGTCGCTGGCGGGGGAGCGCCTGGTGGAGCTGGCGCGGCGTATTCGTGCGTGGTGCGCCCCCGTTGAGTTTACCTGCGAGGCCAATCCCGAGTCGCTGACCGCCGAGCTTGCCGCTGCGCTTGCCAAGGTTGGTGTCACACGCGTCTCTCTGGGCGTGCAAACGCTCGATAACATCGAACTTACCGCTATCGGCCGTATTCACGATGCCGATCGGGCGCTCGCCGCCATCGCGACAGTCAAGAACGCTGGGCTTGACGTGTCGTGCGACCTTATGTGCGGACTTCCCGGGCAGACCGCAGCGAGTTGGAGGCGCACGCTCGATGACGTGCTGGCGGCGGCTCCGCATCATGTGTCGGTCTACCCGCTCACGCTTGAGGAGGGGACTCCCCTTTATCGCATGGCGTGCCGCGACGAGTCGGTAGAGCCCGACGAGGATTTTCAAGCTTCGTGCATGGATGTGGCGCGTGAGCGTCTGGGTGCGGCCGGCTATCACCCGTATGAGGTGGCAAGCTATGCGCTCGACGGACATGAGTGCGCCCATAACATTGCCTACTGGACCGGCCAGGGCTATTTGGGCCTGGGTCGCTCTGCCGCGGGCATGCTCGATGCCGAGGATTTCGATCGTCTTGCAGGTTTGTTCCCCGGCGTGTCTTCTCGAGGCGATTCGTACCGCGTGCGTCTGGTGCAACGTGACGATGACGCGACGGCGTTCGAGGCCGAATATCTGTCGCAGCGTGAGGCTGCGGCTGAAGACCTGATGCTCGCTTGTCGCATGACGCGCGGCATTGGGCCCGGCCTGTTGGTTCGCTCGGCAAGCGTGATCGCTGCAGACGAGCTGGCGGCGGCCTGTGACCGTGCGCTCGAGTTGGGCCTTGCCACCTGGGTGCCCAATGATTTCGAGGGACATACGGGGTGCGTCTCCTCAAAAGACGTTATCGCAGGTCGTGCCCGCGCCCGTTTAGCGCCCACTCACTTGGGCTGGCTCGATGGAAATATGCTGTTCGAGCTGTTTTGGGGTCTAGCCTAGGCCGCTCGGGTAGAATTACCGCAATATATACGCTGCTGTGAGCAGGAGGTTGCCGCGCATGGCGACGATGAACGAAAAAGATTACTACGAGATTTTGGGTGTCTCCAAGGACGCCACCTCGCGTGATATTCAAAAGGCCTTCCAGCAAAAGGCCCGCAAGCTCCATCCGGACGTCAATAAAGAACCGGATGCCGAGGAAAAGTTCAAAGAGGTTTCCGAGGCCTATGCCGTGCTTTCGGACGAGCAGAAGCGCGCGCGCTACGACGCCATGCGCTCGGGTAATCCCTTTGCCGGCGCTCCTACGGCTTCTCCCTATGGTGGCGGCTACGCCGGTGGCGCGGACTATGGCAACCCCTTTGAGGGCGGCTTTCCCTTTGGCGGCGCCTGGGGCCAGCCCCGTCGCGGCCAGGCGGCCTACAACCCCGAGAGTGGCGCCAACGTGGTCGTCGATATCAAGCTCGACGCCAAGGAGGCCAAGGGCGGTGCCCGCAAGACCGTCCGCTATACGCGCTTCGATACCTGTGGTCACTGCGGAGGCTCGGGATCTGTCTCGTCCGAGCATGCACATACCTGTCCGAGCTGCGGCGGTCGCGGCCACATCGACGTCGACCTGTCCTTCCTGTTCGGTGCCGGCACGTTTCAGTCGGTCTGCCCCGAGTGCGGCGGTTCCGGTAAGGTCGTCGCCGACCCCTGCCCCGATTGCGGCGGCAGCGGGCGGACCCGTGTGACCTCCGAGCAGACGATCGAGTTTCCTGCTGGTACGCACGATGGCGACGAGGTCCGTATTGGCGGCATGGGCCACGCCGGCACCAACGGTGCCTCGGGTGGCGATCTGGTCGGTCGCGCCCATGTTGAGGCCGAGCGCCTGGAAGGCAAGGCCCGTACCGGTTTTTACCTGATGGGCATCGTGGCACCGTTTTTGGTGCTGTCGGCCATATCGGGCGTGTTCTCGGCCTTTGCCGTGATGTGCTTTATTCCGTTTGCCATGGGCTTGTTCATGGTGGTCTCGGACGGCGTGCTGCACCGCAGCCTGCTGTGGTGGAAGCGCGGCGCGATGCAGTTTGCCAACGGTTTTGCCAATGGATTTATGTTTGCGCTCGTGTCGGTTTGGTTTGCGAGCTGCTCGCAACGTGCCATGCTTTCGCCCTACGCAATGCAATAACATCTAGCCCTCTGTTTGCGGCCGGCCCAGCTTGGGTATAGGACGCACTGTGACAAAAATGAAAGTCGGAAGGATTCGGTCGTGTCGGAAAATAGGGATTACTACGAGGTACTTGGCGTCGACAAGGATGCCGACGCGCGGACGATTAAGCGCGCGTTTCTAAAGAAGGCCCGTACCGTACACCCGGACGTTTCTGACGACCCCGAGGCCGAGGCCAAGTTCAAAGAGCTCAACGAGGCGTATTCCGTTCTTTCCGACGAGCAGAAGCGTGCTAACTACGACCGTTACGGCACCGCGGACGGCCCTGGTGGTTCGGGCTACGTCGATATCAACGACATCTTTGGTGGCATGGGCATGGACGACCTGTTCTCGTCGTTCTTTGGCGGCGGTGCCGGCGGTGGCGCCCGAAATCGTCGTGAGCGTCGTCGCGGACGTGACATGGCCATCTCGCTTTCGGTGACGCTCGAGGAGGCGGCGCTCGGCTGCAAAAAGACGATCAGCTATGATCGCCTTGCTCCTTGCGAGGACTGCAATGGAACCGGTAGGGCAGAGGGCGCGCAGGAAAAGCAGTGCGGCCGCTGCCACGGTACGGGCTACGTCACGACGGTTCAGCGTTCGTTCCTGGGCCAGGTTCAGTCTTCCTCGCCTTGCCCCGACTGCCATGGCGAGGGCACGGTTATCGACCATCCCTGCGAGACCTGCGACGGTCAGGGCCGCACGCCTTCGCATGAAAAGATCGACATCGATATTCCCGCCGGCGTTTCGACCGGTCGCCAGCTGCGCGTGAGCGGCTTTGGCGAGGCCGGCCTTCGCGGCGAGCCTTCGGGCGACCTGATTGTCAACGTGCGCGTTGCCGACCATGAGCGCTTTAAGCGCAACGGTGACGACCTGTACCTGGTGAGCGATATCTCGATTGCGCAGGCTGCGCTCGGCTGCGAGATCGAGGTCGAGGGCATTATGCCCGACGAGGTCGTTAAGGTGACGGTTCCCGCCGGCGCCCAGTACGGCGACACCGTGAGCGTCAATAATTACGGCATGCCGCGTATCGGCGGTGGCGGTTCGCGTGGCCGCCTGATCGTGCAACTGCGCGTGGTCGTTCCCACCAATCTTTCCAATAAGCAGCGCGAGCTGCTCCGTGCTTTTGCCGATGAGATGGGCGATGACGTCGCTTCCGGTAAGAAGTCGGTGACCGACCGTATCAAGAGTGCCTTCGACGATATCCTCGATTAAGGAGCCCGCGTGCTCGCACCCCATATTTCCGTCGTCAACCTCGGCTGCCGTGTCAACCGGGTTGAGTCTGACCGTATCACTGCCGATCTTATGCGCCTGGGCTTTGCTATTGTGGAGCCCCAGGATGCCGATTTGATCGTCATTAACACCTGTGCCGTTACGGGCGAGGCCGAGGCTAAGACCCGTAAGGCCGTCCGTCATGCGCTGGCCCATCCAAACGAGCCCTATGTGCTCGTAACCGGCTGCGTCGTCAACCTGCATCCTGAGGAGTTGCTGGAGCTTTCGGATCGCGTTATCGCCGAGCCGTCCAAGATCGATGTCGCCGATCGTGTCTGCGAGGTGCTGGGCGTTGAGTCCGATAGTGTTCCCGCCTGCAGCGATGGTGAGGTGGTCGATGCGCTCGGTCGCTCTCGCCTGGGCGTGAAGATTCAGGACGGCTGCAACCATCGCTGCACCTATTGCATTGTGTGGAAGGCGCGCGGCCCCGAGCGCTCCGTGCCCGTCGAGTCCGTGCTCGAGCAAGTTCGCGAGGCCCAGGAGGCCGGCGTGCCCGAGGTGGTGCTGACCGGTGTGAACCTGGGTGCCTACGATGGCAAGAGCGCGACCGACGAGCACGTCGAAATCGATGAGCTGCTCGAGGCCATCATGGAGCGCACGTCTATTCCGCATGTGCGCATTTCCTCGGTCGAGCCCATGGATATCTCCGAGCGCCTGCTTAAGGTTATGGCGCGCTACCCGCAGCGTATCGCCCCGTTTTTGCACCTGCCCGTGCAGTCCGGCTGCACGGCGACCCTGCATCGCATGGGCCGTCCCTATAGTGCGGAGGCCTTTGAGGACACGGTGCGTATGATTCGCGCCAACTTGCCCCAGGCGTCCCTTTCGTGCGATGTCATCGTCGGTTTTCCTGGTGAGACGGACGAGGAGTTCGAGGAGTCGCTGGCGCTGTGCCGCCGTGTGGGTTTCTCGCGTATGCACGTGTTCCGCTACAGCAAGCGTCCCGGTACCCTTGCTGCCGACATGCCCGACCAGGTTCCGCCCGAGGTTATGGCCGAGCGCAGCCGCCGTATGCGGGCCGCCGCACAGGAGCTCGCTATTGCCGACGCTCGCCGTCGCGTGGGCACGGTCGAGCGTGCCGTGCTCGAGTATGGCGACAACCTGACGCTCGGCTCGTTCCATCATGCCCGTCTTGACGATACCTGTGGACTTACAGCCCCGTGCCTGCTCGATGTTGCTATCATCGGAGTCGATGATTCCGGCTTGGTCCATGCACGCAGGGAGGTTCATGGAAGCCTCGAAGATTAGACTTACCGTTCCCGAGGGGATTGATCCCTCGCGCGTTTTGGGCGCCGGCGACGGCGTCCTTCGTGCGCTCGAGAGCTTGGTTCGCGCCCATGTGGTCGCCCATGGCGATAGCATCTCCGTGAGCGGCGACCCGGACGAGGTCGAACTCGTGGCGCGCTTTTTCGAGCACGCTTTTCGCGAGGCGGCCGCGGGGCGCACGCTGTCTGCCGACGATGTCTCTCGCTGCCTGGCCGTCTTGCGCGACGGTGAGCACGAGGCTACGTCGCTTCGCGATGACGTGCTGCTTTCGTATCGCGGCCGCGTCATTCGCCCCAAGACGCTCGGGCAAAAGCGCTATGTGGATGCCATCCGCTCGCATACCATCACGTTTGGCTTGGGTCCTGCCGGTACCGGTAAGACCTATCTGGCTATGGCGCTCGCCGTTGCCGCGCTCAAGCGTCACGAGGTGGGCCGTCTGATCTTGACGCGTCCGGTTGTCGAGGCGGGGGAGAATCTGGGCTTTTTGCCCGGCACCCTCGAGGAAAAGATCGATCCCTACATGCGTCCGCTTTACGACGCCCTTTTTGACATGATGGATCGCGAGCGCACCGATGAGCTTATGGAGCGCGGCGTGATCGAGATCGCCCCGCTTGCCTACATGCGCGGCCGCACGCTGAGTGATGCCTTCGTGGTGCTCGACGAGGCGCAAAATACCACGCCCGAGCAGATGAAGATGTTCCTGACACGCCTTGGGTTCAACTCCAAGTTCGTGATTACCGGCGACCTGAGCCAGCGCGACCTGGTGGGTCGTCGTGGCGGCTTGGCGGATGTCGAGAAGATTTTGGGCCGTGTCGATGATGTCGTATTTTCGCACCTCGAGCGTGCCGACGTGGTGC
>CABUMU010000064.1 GCA_902492855.1 uncultured Collinsella sp.
GGCCCGTGGGTTATACCCTAAGAGCAAACCACCCTTTTTAAGGGTGGTTCTGATTTTGGAGTGGTTGTGAAAACGCACCGGTGAAGTGCTGTCTCTGCGCCGCGAACGGAATCAACCGCGATGATCAGCAAAAACGTTTTGCCGCTGGGGTGTCGATATAAAAATGGTAAAACTGCAAAACCGTTCGCCGAGAAGATAAAACCCGCAGTTCACGCCTTGATAAACATAGGTAAAGTGTTTAGCAGTTTATCGGCCGCATGCTAACGAAAGGAATCAGGCAGATGGCAATCAAGGTGTTCGCTGACGGTGCAAACCTCGAGGGCATGCTCGACATGTACGAGAACGGCAACGTTCAGGGTTTTACGACCAACCCGTCCCTTATGAAGAAGGGCGGCGTGACGGATTACCGCGCGTTTGCCAAGGAGGTCCTGGCCCACATCACCGATGTGTCCGTGTCGTTTGAGGTCTTTGCCGACGACGTCGAGACCATGGAGGTCGAGGCGCGCGAGATCGCCACCTGGGCCGAGAACGTCTACGTCAAGATTCCGTGCGTGACCACCAAGGGCGAGTCCACCGCCGAGCTGGTGCGCAAGCTTTCGGCCGACGGCATCAAGGTCAACGTCACCACCATCTTTACGCCTACGCAGGTCGACGAGATGGTCGAGGCCGTTGACGCCGAGACGCCGTCCATCATCTCGCTCTTTGCCGGCCGCATTGCCGATACCGGCGTCGATCCCATTCCGTTTGTGACGGAGTCGGTCAAGAAGGCCGCCGCCAAGCCCAACTGCGAGGTCCTGTGGGCGTCCACGCGCGAGCTCATCAACATCTACCAAGCCGAAGCCTGCGGTTGCCAGATCATCACGGTGCCCAACAGCATCCTGGCCAAGCGCAAGAACATCGGCCGTGATCCGTACGAGGTCTCGCTCGATACCGTGCGCGGTTTTTCCAAGGATATTGCCTCGCTCGGCTTCCATATCCTGCCGTAACGCGAACACTGGCTGCGCCGAGGGTTGTTCGCCCCGGCCTTTCCTTTCCCTATCGCTCACGCGCTTCGCGAGGGTCGCGCTAGGCAAAGGAAAGGCCGGGGCTGCCGACACGAACTTGCCAGTAGGTTGGTAATCGGCTTTCATATCCTGCCGTGGACAAAGGTACCCCCGCCTGCGCCGTGCAAAACTGAGAGTATTCAGCAAGGTAAAGGTCTTTACCAGTTAACCGAAGCACGGAACAGCCCCCGTTTTGGCTCTGACGACGCTAAAACGGGGGCTGTTTTTGACTTTATTGCCTCTGAGGGGCGTTCGGGGCGGCGGAAATTGCAGAATACTCGCGATTTTGCACGTCGCGAGAGGGGGGACCCTTGCTTTAGGTGGTTTACTTCCCCTGCACCATGGTGAGCGAGATCTTCTTGCGGTCGCGATCGACCTTTTCCACCCACACCTTTACCGTGTCGCCGACGCGTACCACGTCGCTCGGGTGCTTGACGAAGCGGTTGGCGAGCTTGGAGATATGCACGAGGCCGTCCTGGTGCACGCCCACGTCGACGAAGGCGCCAAAGTCCACAACGTTGCGCACCGTGCCCTTGAGTTCCATGCCGGGCTCTAGGTCGTCGATGGAAAGTGCCGAGCGGCTAAAGACCACCTCGGGCGCGTCGTCGCGCGGGTCGCGGCCGGGCTTCTTGAGCTCGTTGACGATGTCGATGAGCGTGAGGGTGCCGCAGTCCAGGTCGCTTGCCAGCGCCGAGATGCTGCCCAGACGGCGCTCAATGTCGGGCACGCCGCCACGGCTGAGCTCGCTGGCTTTAACGCCTGCGCGCTCCAGGACGGACGTGGCCACCTCGTAGCTTTCGGGGTGGACGCTCGTCGCGTCGAGCGGGTTCTTGCCACCGCTGATGCGCAGGAAGCCCGCGGCGTTGAGATATGCCTTGGGCCCCAGTTTGGGGACCTTCTTAAGCTGGCGGCGATCGGTAAAGGCACCGTTTTCCTCGCGGTAGGCCACGATGTTCTTGGCCACGCTCGGCGTAATGCCCGATACGTATCCCAGCAGGCTCGCGCTCGCGGTGTTCACGTCGACACCCACGCGGTTGACGACGTCCTCCACCACGTGGCCCAGGGTGCGCGAGAGCTCGGCCTGGTCAAGGTCGTGCTGGTACTGGCCCACGCCGATGGACTGGGGCGGAATCTTGACGAGCTCTGCCAGTGGGTCCTGCAGGCGGCGGCCCAGGCTCATGGCGCCGCGCACGGTGACGTCCAGGTCGGGATACTCCTGGCTCGCGAGCTCGGAGGCGGAGTACACCGACGCGCCGGCCTCGTTAACAATGGTGTATCGCAGCCCAGGCGCCTGCTCGGCAATGAACTCCGAGACGACTTCCTCGGTCTCGCGGCTGGCGGTGCCGTTGCCGATGACGACGGTGTTGACACCGTCCTTTTTGACGAGGCGGGCGAGCTCGCGTTTGGTGCCGGCGACGTCACGGCGCGGCTTGGTGGGGTAGACCACGCCGTGGTCGAGTAGCTTGCCGGTTTCGTCCATGACGGCGACCTTGCAGCCGGTGCGGTAGCCCGGGTCGAGCGCGAGCACGCGGGCGCCGCGCACGGGGCGTGCCGAGAGCAAGCCTTCGAGATTCTTGGCAAAGACGTTGATGGCCTCGGTCTGGGCGCGGACGGTGAGCTTGGCACGGGCCTCGCGCTCCAGCGAGGGGGCCATGAGGCGCTTGTAACCGTCGGCGATGGCGGCATCGAAGATGGGAGCAAACACGCCCTGGCGGCGGGGCCAGCGGCTGCCGAGGCGCGCTGTGGCGGCAGCGCCGTCGACGTTCACGCGCACGCGGAGCTTGCCCTCGCGCTCACCGCGGTCGATAGCCAGCACGCGGTGGTTGGGTATACGGCGCAGTGGCTCATCATAGCTGTAGTACGGCTCGTAGGGAGTCTTTTCGGCGGGGTCGGTGGCCTCGACGACGATGTCGGCGGTGTTTTGCGTAAAGGCGCGCAGGTCGGCGACGTTCTCGGGGTCCTCAGCCACCGTCTCGGCCACGATGTCGGCGGCGCCGGCGAGTGCCTTCTCGGGCGTGTCGAAGCCGGCCTCCTCGTTGACGTATGCCGCGGCGGCGTCGAGCGCGCTGCCCTTGGCCGAGGCCTGCATGATAATCATGTTGGCGAGCGGCTCCAGGCCGGCCTCGCGGGCCTTCTGCGCGCGAGTCATGCGCTTTTTGCGGTAGGGCTTGTAGAGGTCCTCGACACGCTGGAGCTGCGTGGCCTCGCGAATCTGCTGTTCGAGTTCGGGCGTGAGCTTGCCCTGGGCGTCGATGAGCAGAATGACGTCCTCTTTGCGCTGCTCAAGATTGCGCAGGTAGGACAGGCGCTCGTCGAGTGCGCGCAGGGCGACGTCGTCCATGCCACCCGTGGCTTCCTTGCGGTAGCGCGAGATAAAGGGGATGGTGTTGCCCTCGTCGATGAGCTTGACGGCCGCCTCGACGTTGGCGGCCTTAAGGTTGAGCTCGCGCGCGAGCTGGGCGATAAGATCCATGGGACTCCTTGCGTTTAAGGTGCGTTTGCAGCACAGAGCTACCAAGGATACCACCCGTCCCAAAAGACTGTTTTGGGGCCGCGCCATGAAAACGGCCTATCTACTACGTTTAACCCGTATGGGTCGACCATTCCCCGGTTTTCCGAGAATACGCAAGCCGTCTACCTGCGGTTTTAATTTCGCAAAATTCGGCATGGTTGAGGGTAATCGGTTAAACGTAGTAGATAGGCCCATTTCGTGGCGAACGAATCAAGCCGAGGTGCAAAATAGCCCCCGCCCCAGAAAAATCGTCGGCAAGGTAGCAAAATGCCCCGCGGGCAGGAGGCTGCTCGCGGGGCAAAGAAGAGGGGCTTGTTGGTGACGGACCGAAGGGTTCGGCATGGGGTTTCTGCCGCGGTCGCTCTTAAGGCATTACAGCTCGACGAGCTGGCCGGTCTCGGCGGCCTCCTTGATAGCGTTGAGAAGCGTGAGCGTCTTAACGTTGTCGGCGGGGGTCACGACGGGCTCGACCTCGCGGCGGACAACCTTCACAAAGTGCTTGAGCTGCATCTTGTGCGGCAGTGCCGGGTCGACGGCCGGAATCTCCATCTGCAGCGGCTTGTGCCAGTTGGAGGCGCCGTCGTAGGAGAACTGGTGCAGGCGGGGCAGCGACAGGGCGCCCTTAGTGCCGCCGATAAAGTAGGCGTCGGCGTCGAAGGGGCGGTACTGCGGGTCCTCGCGAGCGGTTGCCTCCCAGTTCCAGGGGCTGGCGGTGGCGTCGGAGATGGTCATGCTTGCGAGCGCGCCATCGGCAAAACGGACGTTGACCACGGCGGAGTCCTCGGTCTCAAAACCGCGGGCGGCGCTGGACTGCATACCCTGGACGGCAACGGGCTCGCCCAGCAGGTAGCGGAGCAGGTCGACGTCGTGCACCAGGTTGACCAGGATCGGGCCGGCACCCTTCTTGCGGCGCCATTCGACATCGAAGTACTCGTCATTCTTATAGATCATGTAGTGGAAGCTCGACACGGTGAGCTTGCCCAGCTCGCCGGACTCGATGATCTCCTTGGCCTTGTTGACGAAGGGGTTGTGGCGACGGTGCTGACCCACGAGCACGGGCACGCCGGCGGTCTCGGCCTCGGCAGCAAAGGCCTGGGCATCCTCCAGGTCGTTGGAGATCGGCTTTTCGACCAGCGGCACGATGTTGCGCTTTACAGCCTCGCGGGCAACGCCCAGGTGCAGGTCGTTGGGGGTGGCGATAATGACGGCCTCGGGCTTGACCTCGTCCATCATCTGAGCGGGATCGGTGTAAAACGGCACGCCGGCGGCCTCGGCCGTGGCGCGGGCGCCCTCAAAGGCGTCGGCGATGGCGACGAGCTCGGCCTCGGGCTCCTCGGTGACAAAGCGGATGTGGTTGCGGCCCATGGCGCCGGCGCCGATAACGGCAATGCGGACGGGGTTGATCTCAGACATTTCGACTCCTTAATACTGGTGACCGGTGGAATGCGACAAAGGGGCTGTCCCTTTGTCGCATCGGTAAAACTAGGCGGACTTCTTCTTGCTGTCGGAGACCATCATGTAGACGGTGAGCACGACGGCGATGGCGGCGATCACAATGGCGCCGTAGAAGGACTGCTGGTAGGCGGCGCTGCCGGCCTCGGCGTGATACAGCACGGCGGTGATGGGCTGGCTGATCCAGGTGGAAGCGGCATAACCCAAAAACATGATGCCGTAGTTGACGCCGATGTTACTGGTGCCAAAGGCGCCACCGGTGAGCGGCGGGTAGATGACGAGCAGAGCGCCAAAGCTAAAGCCGAGCAGAGCGAGCGCCACAAAGAACATGGCCTGCGTAAAGCTCATCGACATGATGACGAGTGCGACGATGGTGACGACAAGGCTGATGAGCAGCGACTTATAGGCGCCGAGCTTGTCGATGATCTGGCCAAAGGACAGACGGCCGACCAGGTTGGCGCAGGTGTTGACGGAGACCACCACACCGCCGAGGGCGACGGCCGCGGCGCTCGTGGGGTCGGCGAAGAGCTGAACGGCGGCGATGGAGGCAACCTTGCCCACGAGCAGGGTGCCCGCGGTGGCGGCAAAGGCGAAGGTGACGATGAGGACCCAGAAGCGCGGGGTCTTGACCATCTCACCCGGGGTGAGGTCGCCGAAGGTGCCAGCATGCGCGCCGCCCTTGGGGGCCTCGAAGCCCTCGGGCAGCCAACCGGCCTCGGGGGCCTTCAGGAACAGGGCGGAGGCGGCGATCGTCACAAAGAAGATGACGCCGAGCGCCTTAAGGGCGCCAAAGATGCCCAGGCTCGGGATGAGCAGCGAGGCGAGCACCGGGGACAGCACGGCGGGACCGGCGGTCGAAGCGGCCAGGGTGATGCCGGAGGCGAGACCCTTCTTGTCGATGAACCACTTTTGGCCGGTGGTGAGCGCCGGGTTGTAGCCCAGGCCGTTGCCGACAGCGGCGACGAGCGAGAACCACAGGTAGAACTGCCACGGCTCGGTGACGGTGCCGGACATGAACCAGCCCAGGCCGTAGCACACGGCGGCAGCGATCACGACGTTGCGCGGGCCGATCTTATCGGAGATGCGGCCGGCGAAGATGCCCGTCACGGCCATGATGGTCTGGAAGACGGGGAAAGCCCAGGTAAGGGCGCTCGACCACTCGGGGTAGACGGCGAGCAGATTCTTGCTCACGACGGAATACAGCGCGATGGAGCTGATGAAGAACATGGTGACGCACGCGGCGGAAAGCACGACGGCGCGACCCTTGTTGGAGTTGGTGGAAGCCATTGGACTCTTTCTCATCGATACGGGGGAGGGGCGGGCGTGTCCGCGGGGCCTCCCTGTTAGGTTGGTTTACTGGTCAGTCGGCTTGGCGACGCCGGACTCGTCGGACCAGAGCTCGACACCCTTGTTCTTAAGGTAGTTGTCGGCATAGGCGCGACGGCCGCCGGGCTTGGCGGTGAGGTCGCCCATCATGTTGGAGAAGCCGCCGTCGACCTTGATGGCGTCGCCGGTGGTAAAGTCCGAGCGCTTGGACGCCAGGAACATGACGGCGTTGGCGATATCGCTGACCTCGCCGATGCGGCGCGTGGCGATCAGACGGCTGCGGCTCTTTTCGACCTCGGGGTCGGCGTAGAAGTTGGCCGACATCGGGGTCTTAACGAAGCAGGGCTCGACGCAGTTGGAGCGGACGCCGTAGGGGCCCCACTCGGCGGCGAGCATCTTGGACATCATGTTGACGCCGGCCTTGGTGGAGCTGTACACGCCCGAGAACGTCTCGGGGGAGTGGCTGGCGACGGTCGAGATGTGCACCAGGCGACCCTGGCCGGCCTTGATCATCTCGCGACCAAAGCGCTGCGAGGTGATGAAGTAACCGGTGAGGTTGACGTTGAGCACCTGCTCCCAGTCGCTCAGCGGCAGGTCCTCCATGGCGGCGAAGCGCAGGATACCGGCGGTGTTGACGAGGACGTCGACGCGGCCGAAGTTGGCGATGGTTGCGTCGACGGCAGCCTGAACCTCGGCCTCGTCGGTGGCGTTCATCTTGTAGCCCTCGGCGTGGATGCCAAATTCGGCAGCGAGGTCGGCGGCAGCGGCCTTGACCTTCTCCTCGTCCAGGTCGAGCATGACGACGTTGGCGCCATTGCGGGCGAACTCGCGGCAGATCTCGGCGCCCATACCGCCGAGCGCGCCAGTCACGGCGCAGACATCGCCCTCGAGCTTAAGCCAGTTGCTCATAGGAACTTCCCTTCTTGTGCCTCCCGGTGGGTCGTTCCCATTAACCGACCCACGTGGTTTTCGCTGGTTATCGTATGCTTTGCATTTGCGCAGGTGAATTGCATATTTGTTAGAATGGCGTTAACCGTAGGTTTACACTGTGCGATGCAGTTTTTTCTCAATTGAGCGCGTGAACTGCCAAAACGACCCCCTGTGGCACCATGCGGTCACAGGCGCGAAAACGGGAGATTGACGTGTACGATCGACGACTCGAGGCCATATCGGCTGCCGCGGAGCTGGGAAGCTTCTCGCGTGCGGCGGCAAAATTGCGTGTGTCGACTCCGGCGCTCGTCAAGCAGGTGTCGGGCTTCGAGGCCGAGTTCGGCATCACGCTGTTCGAACGCTCGCACTCGGGCGTTAAGGTGACGCCGGCCGGCGCACTGCTGGTGGACGACGCGCGCTCGATCATGCGGCAGTCCGAGGACGCACTGCGCCGTGCCCGACGTGCGGCGGGCGACGGCGGTGCCGTGCGCCTGGGCGTGTCGATGATGTGTCCGGGGCGCCAAACGCTTTCGATGTGGACGGGCATCCACGATCTGGAGCCGTCGCTGCGATTTGAGATTGTGCCGGTAAGCGACCTCTACGACGAGCGCGAATCCGTCATGCGCAGCCTTGGTCGCGAGGTGGATGTAGTGCAGTCGAGTTTTTCGACTCCGCGCTGGGGCGACACCTGCCAAAAGCTCCGCATTGTCAACGTGCCGTTTTATATCGACCTGCCGCGCACGAGCCCGCTGGCGCGCAAGACGCGCATCACGGTTGCCGACCTGGAGGGCAAGCGCCTGCGCGTGCTCCGTCACGGCAACGACGCTATGGACAGCCTGCGTATCGATCTGTTGGTCGACGGCGGCGTGGATGTGATCGACGTGGATAGCTTCGACTTTGCGCTCTTTAACGAGGCGGAGAAGGGTGACGCGGTGCTCACCTGCGGAGCGTGGTCGGGGGTGCACCCGGCCTTTGTGGGCGTGCCGTTCCTGTGCGGCCGCGAGGTACCGGTCTTTCTGCACTACTCGCTCGAGCCCACCCTCCAAGTCCAAAAATTCGTCAACGCAATGACTCAGCTTCTCAAATAGCTATCGTGTCGATGATTCTTTAGTCCCCGTCCTAGAAAAATCATCTGGTAGAGTTGACCCCGCATGATTTACAAGACGCTATGCGCCACCTACTCTTTTGCCATTTGGGGGATTGAACTTTTGAATACTTCTGTCGCCAAGAAGGCCAGCCAGGCGGTGCGCCTGCTCATGATGGTGCTCACGGCAGTTCTCATCTTCTTCTTCATCAATGTTATGCTGCTCGTCTCCGATATCCAGGGCACGGCGCGCGTGGTCAACTACGCCGGTCTGGTGCGCGGTACCACGCAGCGAATCGTTAAGCTCGAGGACGCGGGCCAGCCTCAAGATGGCCTGCTCAAAGCCGTGGATTCATACATCAACGGTTTGCGTTACGGAAGTGACGACCTCAACCTCGTCCGTCTCGACGACGAGTATCAGGCAAAAATGACCGAGCTTGCTAATTATTTTGATGAGCTTTGCACCGAGATCATCCGCGTGCGCGAAGTCGGCTATGAGAACACCGACATCATCTCTATGAGCGAGGAGTTCTTTGGCATTTGCGACGATGCTACGCGACTCGCAGAGGACTACTCTCAGGAGAAGGCGTCGGCGCTCAACTATCTCGAGGGCTTGGTGATCATCGACATCATGGGATTGGTGGCGGCCTTTGCGGTTGAACTTGTTCGCGCGGTGCGAACTGCCGCGCTCAATCGCGAACTGCAGAGCAAAGTCTATCTCGACGGAGCCACGGGACTGCCCAACAAGAACAAGTGCGAGGAGATCTTGGGGCAGGAGCAGTCTGTCTCCGCGGAGGCGCCCGTTGCGGTGTGCGTTTTCGACCTTAACAATCTGCATGCGGTCAATAACGGCTTTGGTCACGAGAAGGGCGACGAATACATCCGCTCTTTTGCCCGGCAGCTGGGGCGTGTGGCGTCCGAGACCTGCTTTGTGGGTCGCGACGGCGGCGATGAGTTTATCGCGGTGCTGTGGAATGCCGACCGAGCTGCCGTGGAGTCCTGTCTCGCTCGGGTTCGTGCGAACGTGAACGAGTATTCCGGGGCTCACCCCGACATGCCTATCAGCTATGCGGTGGGCTACGCGCTTTCCAGTGATTTTGATGTACCGCCTACCATGCGTGAGCTCTTTTCCCAGGCCGACAAAAACATGTACATCGACAAGAACCGCGTAAAGACAGCCGAGGCAGCTGGGCCGCAACGCGAGGAGCGGTAAGCCTGTAACAGAGGGTATAGAAAAGCCTCCGCAGCTCGTGTGGCTGCGGAGGCTTTATTCGTTGCGGCGCATTGTGTTTGGGTCGCTGAGATGAGTCGATTTGCCCCGAAAGAGGAGGGCATTGACCTTAGGGTCATGCCCGACGAATGAGCGGCAAATCGGCCGTCTCGGCGGGCCGAACTACTCCAGCTCAAACGCTCCGGTGTAGAGCTGGTAGTAATACCCGCGCTTGGCTATCAGCTCGTCGTGGTTACCGCGCTCGATAATGCGGCCGTGGTTCAGGCAGATGATCGCGTCGGAGTTGCGCACGGTGGAGAGACGGTGCGCGATGACAAACGTCGTGCGGCCCTCCATGAGCTTATCCATGCCTGCCTGCACGATGGCCTCGGTGCGGGTGTCGATGGAGCTCGTGGCCTCGTCCAGAATCATTGCCGGCGGATCGGCGACGGCGGCGCGTGCAATCGAAATCAGCTGACGTTGGCCCTGCGACAGCTGCGCGCCGTTGCCGGTGAGCATGGTGTCGTAGCCGTCGGGCAGGCGGGTGATAAAGTCGTCCGCACCGGCGAGCTTGGCCGCCGCGATGCACTCCTCGTCGGTGGCGTCCAGGTTGCCGTAGCGGATGTTGTCCATCACGGTGCCGGTGAACAGGTTCACGTCCTGCAGTACGACACCCAGCGAGCGGCGCAGATCGGCCTTGCGGATCTTATTGACGTTGATGCCGTCGTAGCGGATCTTGCCGTCGGCGATGTCATAGAAGCGGTTGATGAGGTTGGTGATGGTCGTCTTACCGGCACCGGTGGCGCCGACAAATGCGACCTTCTGGCCCGGCTTGGCAAACACGGACACGCCGTGCAGCACCTCGTGGTCGGGCGTGTAGCCAAAGTCGACGTTGTCCATGACTAGGTCGCCGCGCAGCGGCACGTACTCGATCTCGCCGGTTGCGCGGTGCGGATGTTTCCATGCCCACATGCCGGTGTGGTGGTCGGCCTCCTCGAACTCCCAGGTCTCGGGGTTCACCTGTGCGTTGACGAGCGTCACGTAGCCTTCGTCGGCCTCGGGCTTCTCGTCGATGAGCTCAAAGATGCGGTCGGCGCCGGCGAGGCCCATGACTACGGCGTTGATCTGCTGCGAGATCTGGCCGATCTGTCCGCAGAACTGCTTGGTCATGTTGAGGAACGGCACCACGACGGCAATGGACAGCGCCATGCCCGAGATGCTCAGGTTGGGCACGCCCAGCGCCAGGAAAATGCCGCCTGCCAGTGCGACCAGCACGTAGAGCAGGTTGCCCAGGTTCATAAGGATGGGCATGAGGATGTTGGCGTACATGTTGGCCTTCTGCGAGACCTCGAAGAGCTTTTCGTTGCGCTCGTCAAAATCGGCCTCGGCGGCAGACTCGTGGCAGAATGCCTTGACGACCTTCTGTCCGTTCATGACTTCCTCAATATGGCCCTCGACCACGCCGAGCTCGGTCTGCTGCGCAATGAAGAAACGCGCAGAGTTGGAGCCGAGCAGCTTGGTCATAAAGGTCATAAAGGCGACGCCGGCCACAATGACCAGGCACATCCATACGCTGTAGTACAGCATGATAAAGAACACCGTGACGATGACGATGGTCGTCATGAGCAGGTTGGGCAGC
>CABUMU010000065.1 GCA_902492855.1 uncultured Collinsella sp.
AGAGCTCCCCATCGTCGACACCGCATTCATCGCTGCCCAACTCGATATCGGCAGGAGTACCGCGAGCTCGCTCGTCAAATCATTTGAAGAATTGGGTATCCTCCGTCCGCTCGACGAGTCAAGACAGAGATACCGGCAGTACGGGTATGAAGAGTATCTTTCGATTCTCAGGGAAGACGCCGAGCCGATTAGATAGGCATCGCAGCCCAGGCAAATTAAAGCGAGCGTGGATAATCTCCCACTTTGAGCCCGCACACAGGCCAAAAACGGGAGATTATCCACGCTCGTTCCTGAGTAGTCATTTTTGAACGTCCCCAATGACTAGTCCGGCAACGCCGATGCCTTGGCAACGGCAGCGAACGGGCCGCATTCGGAGCAAGACGACGCCGCAGGTAGAGAACGGACAGCGAGCGGGTCGCATTTGAGACAAGGTGACGTGAAACGAAAGGGCGCTGACCTTCTGGTCGCGCCCTTGAAGTTGAACGTCAGATTGTCCAAATGCGGCCCGCGCAGCGTCGAGCAGTTACGGCGTTTGGTAAAACGCCGTAACTAACGTGCTCCGTACTGCTCGTAGTAGGCGTCGATGGCGGTCTTGAGCTCGTCGTCGATGACAACCTTGCCGTCGATCTCGTGGTTGTAGAGGGTCTCGACGACCTCGGCCATGGAGACGATGCTCGCGACGGGGAAACCGTACTTGGCCTCGATCTCCTTCTGCGCGGTGGTCACACCGCCCTTGCCGACCTCCATGCGGTTGAGGGACACGATCAGGCCCTTGATCTCGACATCGGCAGCAGCCTTGACCTTGGGATAGGTCTCGTCGATGGACTTGCCGCTGGTGGTAACGTCCTCGACCATGACCACACGGTCGCCGTCCTTGGGCTCATAACCCAGCAGGTTGCCCTTATCGGCACCGTGGTCCTTGGCCTCCTTGCGGTCGCAGCAGTACTTAACCTCCTTGCCGTACAGCTCGTGGTAGGCAATTGCGGTCACGACGGCCAGCGGAATACCCTTGTAGGCCGGTCCAAACAGCACATCAAAGTCGTCGCCAAAGTTATCGTGGATGGCCTGGGCGTAATACTCGCCCAGCTTCTTGAGCTGATAGCCCGTCACGTAAGCGCCGGCGTTCATAAAGAACGGGGACTGACGGCCGCTCTTGAGCGTAAAGCTGCCGAACTTAAGAACGTCGGACTCAACCATAAACTTGATGAACTCTTGCTTGTAAGCCTCCATGCGGGCTCCTCTCGTAATTGCGTACGTGCTCTTCAGTTTAGCGCAGGCGAGGCGTCGATGTGGGCGTGCTTTGGAGCCACGGCATTCTGTAAAGGCTTTGTCAGGGGGAATGGTTTTCCGAACAATGGGGTTGACATGGCAAACCCCCTCATCAAGAATACGGGCGGATTAAAAAGGGGTACGAGATACCCAAAGCGCGCTGCGCTCAGCCTTTAGGAGGTGTGCCATGGAAGGCAGTCCTAGTCGAAAAACCTGCATGTCGCCCTCGGCACGCCGCGAGGACTCCGCACACGCATAAACGCCACCGGCAGATCACCAAAACCACCACAAAGGCGCGCTGCACCCTTTGTGGGCTCAAGAGCTTGACGTGAGCGACATCTAGGTTTTTTGAAGCAAATACGACACGTACGCTAACTCCCTTCAACAAGGAGGACCCTATGCTGATGCTCAAAACCGTCACGGTACTCGAAGCCATCTCCAAGCGCCGCCGCACGGCGCGCCCTGCCGCTCATACCGGCCTGTCCAAGAACACCATATTCGCCGCCACCCATAGTGCCGAGGACGCCCTCGTACTGCTTGACGCCACGGCAAACGGCCTCACCGTCGAGCAGGCAACCGAGCGCCTGAACGCCGTCGGCCCCAACACCATCGAGGCAACGACCAAAACGCTCGCCCGCCGCATCGCCGACGCGTTCATCGATCCCTTCGCCGGCATCCTCGCCGCGCTCGCACTGGTCTCGCTCTACATCGACGTGCTCGCCGTGCCCGAACCGCAGCGCGACCCCTCCACGGTCATCGTCATCGGCACCATGCTGCTGGTATCGGGCGGCATGAAGTTTATCCAGGAAGCCCGCAGCGGCAATGCGGCAGAGGCCCTCAAGGACCTGGTCTCCAACACTTGCACCGCCCTGCGCGACGGCGGGCGCATCGAGATCCCCTTCGACGAGCTCGTCCCCGGCGATGTAATCCGCCTCTCTGCCGGCGATATGGTGCCAGCAGACGCCCGCATCATCACCGCGCGCGACCTGTTTGTGATCGAGTCCGCACTCACCGGCGAGAGCGGGGCCGTCGAGAAGACCACCGCCACCACCGTCGTCGAGGGCGCCGACGGCTCCGCACTGCCACTCTCTGCCTGCAAGAACATCGTCTTTACCGGCACCTCCGTGCAAAACGGCGCCGCCATGGCGCTTGTCGTTGCCACCGGCTCGGACACCTACCTGGGCGGCATCGCCAAGATGCTCAACGGGCGCGGCGAAAAAAGCGCGTTTGACCGCGGCGTCTCGAGCGTCTCCATGCTGCTGGTGCGCCTGATGCTCGTTATGGCGCCGGCCGTCTTTGCCATCAACGCCGCCACCAAGGGCAACGTCATCGACGCGCTGCTGTTCGCCACGAGCGTGGCCGTGGGCATCACGCCGCAGATGCTTCCCGTCATCGTGACCACGAGCCTGTCGCAGGGCGCCAAGGACCTCGCCCGTCGCCAGGTTATCGTCAAGGAGCTGCCGGCGATTCAAAACCTCGGAGCGATGGACGTCCTGTGCTGCGACAAGACCGGCACCCTCACCGAAGACCGCATCGTGCTCGAGCGCTACCTCAACACCGATGGCAACGAGGACGCGCGCGTGCTGCGCCATGCGTTTTTGAACAGCTTCTTCCAGACCGGCCTCAAAAATCTTATCGACCTGGCCGTAATCGACCGTGCCGATGTGACGCCCTCGACCGTCGTGCCCGATTCCATGCTGGGCCAGAGCCTGCGCGACCGCTATACCAAGGTCGACGAGGTGCCCTTCGATTTCTCGCGCCGTCGCCTGAGCGTAGTTGTCGCCGACTCCCAAGGCAAAACCCAGATGGTTACCAAGGGAGCTGCCGAGGAAATGCTCGAGATCTGCTCCTTTGTCGAGGTCGATGGCATCGCTCAGCCGCTCACCGACGAGAAGCTCGCCCAGATTCGCAAGCAGGTCGACGGACTTAACGCCGAGGGCCTGCGCGTGATTGCCGTGGCGCAGAAGACCGATCCGCGCTGCGTGGGCGAGTTTGGCATCGCCGACGAGTGCGACATGGTGCTGATGGGCTTTTTGGCCTTCCTCGATCCGCCCAAAGCAAGTGCCGCAGGCGCCGTCGCCACCCTCGAGGCCAAGGGCGTAGCGGTCAAGGTCCTGACCGGCGATAACGACCGCGTCGCCGCCACCGTCTGCGAGCAGATTGGTATCGACGCGAGCAACGTTTTGCTCGGCTCCGAGATCGATGCGCTCGACGACGCAGAGCTTGCCGAGCGTGCCGAGAAAACCCATCTCTTCGCCAAGCTCTCGCCGCTGCAGAAGGCGCGCCTGGTACGTGTCATGCGCGAGATGCTCGGCCACACCGTGGGCTTTATGGGCGACGGCATCAACGACGCCGCCGCCATGCGTGCGAGCGATTGCGGCATCTCGGTCGATTCGGCCGTCGATATTGCCAAGGAATCCGCCGATATCATCTTGCTTCAGAAGGACCTGGGCGTGCTCGAGCGCGGCATCATCGAAGGCCGCCGCACTTACGGCAACCTGCTCAAGTACCTCAAGACCACGGTGAGCTCCAACTTTGGCAATGTGCTGTCCGTGACCGTCGCGAGCCTGTTCTTGCCGTTTTTGCCCATGAGCGCCCTGCAGCTGGTGCTGCTGTCGCTGGTCTACGAGATCGTGTGCATCGCGCTGCCGTGGGACACCGTCGATGACGCCTGGACTGCCCGCCCGCGTGCCTGGGACGCCGCGTCCATCAAGGGCTTTATGCTCGAGCTGGGCCCCGTGAGCTCGCTGTTTGACATCGTGACCTTCGCCGCGCTCTTCTTTGTCGTGTGCCCCGCCGCCGTGGACGCAAGCTGGTCCGAGCTTGCCGCCGCGGGCGACGTCGCGGGTATGGCGACCTTTGCTGCGCTCTTCCAGAGCGGCTGGTTTGTCGAGTCCATGTGGTCGCAGACACTCGTGGTCCACATGTTGCGCTCCCCGCATCTGCCGAGCCCGCGCGACCACGCCGCGCCCGCATTGTGCGTTCTTACCGTGCTGGGCCTGGCGCTCGTCACCTGGCTGCCGGCAAGCCCCATCGCCGATGCGCTCGGCCTCATGCCGCTGCCCACGAGCTTTTTTGGGCTGCTCATTGGCATCGTTACCGCCTATATCGCGCTCACCCAGCTGGCAAAGCGCCGCTACATTGCCCGCCACGGCGAGCTGCTGTAGCAAGTAGACGGAAAACACCCTGCCAGCTGCCGTTGCCACTACCACAGCTGCCAACGCCGCTGCCGTTGCCTCTGCCGCCGCCGCAGTCTATCCCCCCAGCAGTTGCGGTGAAATAGTTCCTGTTTAAAGCCCCGTGACTTTAATTTAGGGACTATTCCACCGCAACGTATTGGGAGATTACCTAGTCCTTGGGTGTCCAGGACCAGAAGAAGTTGATGAGGGCCACGCGCGAGGCGGTGCCGGTCTTTTTGTTGATCGAGGAAATGTGACGATAGAGCGTGGAGCGCGAAAGGAAGAGCGTTGTGGCGATGTCTTGAACGCTCTGGTCCGAAACGACCAAGACCTCAAGAATATCGTGCTCGCGCTCTGTAAGCCCAAAGGTGGCGACGAAAGCATCGAGGCGTTCATCGGACGTGAGCTCCGCCGCCTCCACGGGCTCGGGGTCGGAGCATGCAGACGCAAGATCTGCACCAAGATCGTCGGTGGCAAGCGGCAGGCCGTCCTGCATCACGACATCATCGGCTCGTCGCCCCAACTGCCCTAGTAGCGTAATCGCAATACCCACAAACATCACGAGCGCCGCGCCGACTGCAGCCAGCACGTTTTGACTCGAAATGATTGCCACCGCCGGCGCCGTCACGAGCATCGAGCACACGTTGTTGACGACGCGACCCATGCACGGCCAAAAATATGACCAGCGCGCATAGAGCGAGATGGCGGCGAATTTTGTGGTAAAGAACACCACGAAAAAGCCCGAGCCCAGATAAAAGATGATCGAGGCAGCAAGCTCGTTGCCGCCATTGCCATCGATGATGAGCACAAAGAACGAAAGCGTGGACAGGATGGCGGCACATGTCATGCCGATATTCATATACGAACGGCCGCGCAGGTCAAATAGGGCGCCGGCGGCCAACGAGCTCACGACAAGCAGCAGGCGTGGCCAATCGCCCAAATCGACGACTCCGGTAGCATGCAGGGTTGTGAGACCCGCGTTGAGAGCGGCGAATACGCCGGAAAGACACGCTGTCGCCACGGTCAAGCGAGCTACGGCGCGGCGGAATGCCGCCTTTGCCTCGGGATCGTCTTGCCACTTGGCACCATATTCCAAAGCATCTACCGAAAGCCCGGCAACACTGGGTTCAAAGCTGGGATCGGACTCGTCGCGCAGTTTGGCGCGTCGGGCACCGTGGAGCAACGCCACCTGCGCGATCGCACAGACAACCAGAACAGCCTGCTGAGGAATGCCGACAGGCATCACCATGTGGTTGAGAACCTGCACCAGAACGCCCATGGCGTAAGAAAGTGCGGCGGCGCGCGCCAAGCAGGGCGTTCGCGCAAAGCGCCTCGCAAAATTTGCATGAGCAGTCGATCCGCAGTAGCCCAGCGCGCAGCACGCCACCAAACCGCCAGCAATTACCACCTCAACCTGAACCGCCATAATCAACAGCAGCAATGCCGCCACCAGCAAAACGCCCGTGACGTCACTCGTTGCGTCGATAGCATGGGGACGGCGATAGTACAGAATGGGACGCACAAAAAAGCCAATCACGCTCGCGCCGATGACAAGGCTCTCATAAATAACGACCTCGTTCGGAGACACGAACTCGGCCATGCGCACATCAAAAAGATACTCGCACGCCAAAAACGTGAAGAAGAACAGCGCCAGGCATATAATCTCCCGAATGCCCCGACGCAAATATGCAGTTGTGTCTCCCATGCCCCTCATGGTTAACCCCCAGCCGCTCAATTGTCTGGAAATCTATTTTAATAAAGAAGCAATCTCAATATCGAAGCCAGGCTCGAAATGCTGCCAATTCGACCCCAGCCGTCCACATCACGCCGCGATTTTGAGCCGCATGGACCAGAAGGGACGCGCGCGATCTCTAGCTCGGCCAGGAGTGTCCCCAACTACCACTCATTTAAGTACGTCCCCAATGAGTGGCCGAAGAGTGTCCCCGGCGTCCAATCAAAAAATGGGCCATGTGTCCCAGTTGTGGAGACTCCTTGAGCCGTCTGGGTATCGCGAAGGATCGCGCACTCCCCCATCATCAAAAGTGACACACGCTACCAGTTGATGGGAGGCAGCCATGGGCTTCTTTGACAAGATGTTCGAGAAGAAAGAGTGCGCGATTTGCGGTACCGAGCTGGGACTTCTAGGTAAGACAAAAATCAATGAAGGCTACCTGTGCAAAGAGTGCGCCGGCAAGCTCTCCCCCTACTTTCACGGCTATCGCTCCAGCACCGCGGACGACATCCGTGAGCAACTCGCCTACCGCGAGGCCAACGCCGAACGACTGTCTTCGTTCAACCCCACGCGCACGCTTTCTGCCGGGCGCACCAATATTATGCTCGATGAGGACGCGGGCCTGCTGATCATCACTTCGCAGAGCCGCTGGCGCGACGCCAATCCCGACATCATCGAGTTCTCGCAGGTACTCGGCTGCGATATGGATATCGACGAGCATCGCACCGAGATCTATCGCGAGACCAAGGACGGCGAGCGCGAGAGCTACAACCCGCCGCGCTACGACCTGGATTACGACTTTAATCTGACCATCCACGTCAACACGCCGTACTTTACCGAGATCAACCTGCGCGTGAACGACTCCACCATCGATCAGCGCAGCTCCATCGAATACCGCGAGGCCAAGCGCCAGGCAACCGAGGTCCGCGACGCGCTGGTGCAGCTGCGCCAGGAGACGCGCGACAGCGTCGTGGCCGCCAAGGCCCCCAAGACCGCGGTGACCTGCCCCTTCTGCGGAGCCACCACCATTCCCGATGCCAGTGGGCGCTGCGAATACTGCGGCGGCGCCATCGGCGCATAGCCTCCGGCAGCGAAAGGACCGATCATGGCCTTCGAGAGCGTCAACTATCAATGCCCCGCGTGCGGCGGCCCCCTTCACTTTGCCAGTGCCGAGCAAAAGCTCGTCTGCGACTACTGCGATTCTCGTTTTGAAGTCGAAGAAGTCGAGGTCCTCTATCGCGAGCGCCAGGACAAGGCAGATGCCAAAGCCGATGCGGCAGCCGCAACGCCCAAGCCTGCTGTCGACGATGCCGTGCAGGAGCTGGCCCAAAACGCCGGCTACATCTGCTCGTCGTGCGGCGCCGAGCTCGTGTCCGACGGCACCGTCGCCGTCACCACCTGCCCGTACTGCGGCAACTCCGCCGTGGCGCCCGGTCAGCTCTCTGGCGACTTCTCGCCCGACCTGGTGATTCCGTTTAAGCTCGGGCGCGACGATGTCACGACCGCACTCAAGGAACACTACAAGGGCAAGATCTTGCTGCCCAAGAGCTTTGTCACCGGCAACCACATCGACGAGGTCCAAGGTGTCTACGTGCCGTTTTGGCTCTACGGCGCCCGCGTTGACGGCGAAGTGTACTTTGACGCGACCAACGAGACCGTGACCGAGGAATCCGACCGCACCGTCACGACCACCGACCACTACGATGCCTATCGCAAGGGCAATATCTCGTTTAAGCGCGTGCCCGTCGACGGATCATCCAAGATGCCCGACGGCCACATGGACGCCATCGAGCCGTTTGACTACGACGCACTGCGTCCGTTCTCGGTCGCATATATGCCCGGCTACATCGCCAACCGTTACGACGAGGACTGCGAGACTTGCAAGGCGCGCGCCGAGCGCCGTATGGAAGAAAGCACAATCTCGGCCCTGCGCGAAACCGTCGTCGACGAATATGACGATGCCACGGTCGAAAGCAAGCAGCTCGACTACACCTGGGAAGACAGCGACTATGCCCTGTTCCCCGTGTGGATGCTTTCCACCTCGTGGAACGGCAAGAACTACCTGTTTGCCATGAACGGCCAAACCGGCCGTATGGTCGGCGAGCTTCCTTGCTCCAAGCCCAAGCTCGCTATCGCCTCGGTGCTGTTCTTTGTGATCGGATTTGTCCTCTCCCAGATCCTCTTCATGGGTGGGAATGCCTTCGATCCGGACTACCTCACCTTTGATATCGAGGGCATCCTCATCAACATCGTCGCGCCGCTGATCATCGTGGTCATCGCAGACGTGCTGCTGGTGGGCCAGCTCAAGACGGCCAACGAGGCCACCCACGCCGATTGCTACTGTGGCGAGCTCGACCTGACCGAGAAGCACGACACCTTCAGCCACACCGAGACCACCGTTGTCATGAAAGACAACAAGGACGATTAGCCATTCTGACCAATACCACCCGGCCTTTGACGAGAAAGGAAGATCACCATGGGACTCTTGAAAGCTGGATTGGGTGCTGCCGGCGGCGTCATGGCCGACCAGTGGAAGGAATTTATCTATTGCGAATCGATGCCCGCTGACGTCTTGGCCTGCAAGGGCAGTAAGCGCACCGGCGGCCGCAGCTCCAACACGCGCGGCGAGGACAACGTTATCTCCAACGGTTCCGTCATCGCCGTCAACGACGGCCAGGGCATGCTCGTGGTGCAAAACGGCAAGATTATCGAGGTCGCACTGGAGCCTGGCGAGTTTGTCTTTGACACCGGCAGCGAGCCGAGCGTCTTCAGCGGCAACCTGGGCGATTCCATCAAGGAGACGTTCGCCAATATCGGCAGCCGCTTTACCTTTGGCGGCGACGCGGGCAAAGACCAGCGTGTCTACTTTATCAACACCAAGGAGATCATCGGCAACAAGTACGGCACCGCCTCTCCCGTGCCCTTCCGCGTGGTCGATAACAACATTGGCCTGGATGTCGACATCTCCGTGCGCTGCAACGGCGAGTATTCGTACCGCATCACCAACCCGCTGCTGTTCTACACCAACGTGTGCGGCAACGTAACCGACAGCTATACGCGCGATAAGATCGACAGCCAGCTTAAGTCTGAGCTGCTCACCGCCCTGCAGCCCGCCTTTGCCAAGATCTCGGAGATGGGCATTCGTTACAGCGCCATTCCCGGTCACACCACCGAGCTCGCCCGCGCGCTCAACGAGGTCCTCTCGGCCGACTGGCGCGATCTGCGCGGTGTCGAGATCGTGAGCTTTGGCGTCAACTCCATCGCCGCCTCGCAAGAAGACGAGCAGATGATCAAGGACCTGCAGAAGGCCGCAGTCATGCGCGATCCCACCATGGCGGCCGCCAACATCGCCAGCGCCCAGAGCGACGCGATGCGCGCCGCGGCGGCCAACCCCAACGGCGCGATGGCCGGCTTTATGGGCATGGGCATGGCGGGTGGCATGGGCGGCATGAACGCCAGCCAGCTGTTCGCCGCCGGCCAGGCACAGCAGCAGGCCGCCCCACAGCCAGCTCCGGCACCCGCCCCCGCACCGGCTCCTGCCGCTGCCCCCGCGGCCGGCGCATGGACCTGCAGCTGCGGTGCCACCAACACCGGCAAGTTCTGCTCGGAATGCGGCAGCCCCGCACCCGCCCCGGCACCGGCCAAGTGGTTCTGCCCCAACTGCGGCAGCGAAAACGGCGGCAAGTTCTGCAGCGACTGCGGAACGCCCAGGCCCTAACCCCTCTATCTGGTAATTGGCGGGGGTCCGCCACCCCCGCATTTGCTTCTATGGGTTTCGTTCGATGAAGGAGGACACCATGAAGACAACGTTCAAAAAGTCCGTACTCGCATTTCTGACATGCGTCCTGGCGCTCGCCTTTGCCCTGACGGGCTGCAGCGGCGGCGGCAAAGACCCCAAGGCCAACTTCGTCGGCAGCTGGGAACTCTCAGGTGGAACCCTGGAGGGCGAAGAGCTGACCGATGAGTACATGAAGATGCTCGAGGATTGGGGTGTCCACTGCGTCCTGATTCTCGATGAGGACGGTACAGGCGCCCTCGACCTGTTCCTTGAAGTCGTCGACCTTAAATGGGAGGCAAAGGACGCCACCACCGTAACCATCACCGCCGAAGACGAGTCGCATGACATGAAGCTCAAGGACGGCAAACTCATCCTCGAAGAAGATGACGGCAATCTTGTCTTTACCAAGTCCGACAAGGACCTGTCCGGTACGGTGAAGAAGGATCGCGAGGCGGCCGAAAAGGAAGAGGAGATCGATGAGGCCGTCGAAGACGACGATGTCCAGAACGTCGAAATCTCCCCCGCCGTCACCGTCGCCGATGACGATCTGTGCACCATCACCATCACCGAGAAGTTCAAGGACGACTGGGGCGACATCGGCTTTGTCGTCAACATCACCAACAAGAGCGACAAGGACCTGACCTTCTACGCTCCTTCCGGCAAGACCAACGTCAACGGCACCATGAAGGAACCCTGGTTCTCGGCTCACCTGATGCCCGGCACCAACGCCACCGAGGAATTCACGTTCTCGAACGGTGAGCTTGACAGCCTTGATGACCTGGCCAATACGACCATCGGCATCGACGCCTATCTGACCGATTCTTACGAGGACGTCGCCTCTTACACCGCAACCATCGCGTAGCGGCAGACACCGATAGCCGCGGATTGGCGGACACATCCGCGCACATGTCAGGCGGGGCCGCAGGAGATAATCCTGCGGCCC
>CABUMU010000066.1 GCA_902492855.1 uncultured Collinsella sp.
GTTTACTCGTGTGCTCCCGCCGCTTTCTTTAAACCGTTCTATCCGATTGACTATGAGGCGTATGTAAAGCAGTCCAGTATTTCGCATAATCTCGATCCGTATCTGGTATGTGCCGTCATCAAGTCGGAATCAAACTGGGATCCCGAGGCGGAATCAAACCAGGGCGCCCAAGGTCTCATGCAACTTATGCCCGAAACCGCTCAGGATATGATCGCCAAGGGCCTTGTCGACGGGGACGAGTATTCTGCCGATAACCTGAATGACCCCGCTTCGAATATTGAATTTGGGTGCGCGTACCTCTCGTACCTGTTGACATATTTCAATGGCTCGACGGATAGCGCTATTGCTGCTTACAATGCCGGAATGGGCAATGTCGATGGGTGGGCGCAGCAAAACACATCGCTCCATAACGCGATTACCTTCCCCGAGACGCAAGCTTATTTGATTCGTGTCAATAATGCCTGGGTTCGCTATAAGACCCTCTATCCCGACCGGTTCGTATAGGACTATGCCTGCCGCCTGCGTATACTGCAGATGTATGAGTTAGGAGTATCCATGGCGGATTTTGAAGTTGAGCGTGTTGGCGGAGAGCTTAAACGCTTTGGCGTTGAGGGCTCTGAGGTGCCGTTTGAGGTCGTGTCTCCCTATGAGCCTGCAGGTTCCCAGCCAAAGGCCATTGAGTCGCTTGTGCAGGGCGTGAGGGACGGAGACCGCTATCAGGTTTTGTTGGGCGTGACTGGTTCGGGCAAGACCTTCACGATGGCAAAGACTATTGAGGCCCTGGGAAAGCCGACGCTGGTCATGGCTCCGAATAAAACGCTCGCCGCTCAGCTTGCGAGCGAGCTCAAAGAGTTCTTTCCCAACAACGCTGTGGTCTACTTCGTCTCGTACTACGACTACTATCAGCCCGAGGCGTATGTGCCGCAAAGCGATACATATATCGAGAAAGACTCCTCGATTAACGAAGAGGTTGAGATGCTGCGACATCAGGCGACCGCATCGCTGCTCTCTCGACGCGATGTGATCGTTGTCGCATCGGTCTCGTGTATCTATGGCATTGGCTCTCCTGAGGACTATGCGGGTCTGGCTCCAAACGTCGACAAGAAGGTGCCGCTCGAGCGCGATGACTTTATCCATGCACTTATCGACATTCAATATGATCGCAATGACTATGACCTTGCACGCGGCACGTTCCGTGTGCGCGGCGATGTTGTCGACGTTTATCCGCCCTATGCCGAGCATCCGTTGCGCTTTGAGTTCTTTGGCGACGAGGTCGAGCTGATTGCCGAGATCGATGAGGTCACCGGCGAAATGCTACGTGAGTACGAAGCGATTCCCGTGTGGCCGGCTTCGCACTACGTGACCGAGAAGCCAAAGGTCAAGGCGGCCCTGAAATCGATTAGCGAAGAGTGCGAGAAGCGCGTGGCGGAGCTCAAGGCGACCGACAAGTTGCTCGAGGCGCAACGTCTGCAGCAGCGGACCGATTATGATCTCGAAATGCTCGAGACTATGGGCTTTTGCAACGGCATCGAGAACTACTCGCGCCATCTGGATGGACGTAAGCCGGGCGAGCCGCCGTTTACCTTGATCGACTACTTTCCCAAGGACATGCTTTGCATCATCGACGAGAGCCATGTGACGGTGCCGCAGATTCGCGGCATGCACGAAGGTGACCGTTCGCGTAAGGTGACCCTGGTGGAGCATGGTTTTCGCCTGCCCTCGGCGCTCGACAACCGTCCGCTCCGCTTCGATGAGTTTGAGGCAAGGATTCCCCAGTTCATCTACGTCTCGGCCACGCCGGGCGACTATGAGCTGCGGGTTAGCCAGAACGACGTTGAGCAGATTATCCGTCCGACCGGCCTGCTCGACCCCAAGATCGACGTTCGTCCGGTCCGAGGCCAGATTGACGATCTTGAGGACGAGATTCGCGAGCGCGTGGCCCGCAAGGAGCGCGTGCTGGTGACCACGCTCACCAAGCGCATGGCCGAGGACCTGACCGACCATCTGCTTGATGCCGGCATTAAGGTCAACTACATGCACTCCGATACCGCGACGATGGACCGTGTCGAGATCCTGCGAACGTTGCGCGAGGGCAAGATCGATGTTTTGGTTGGCATCAACTTGCTTCGCGAGGGCCTGGATCTCCCCGAGGTCTCGCTGGTGGCAATTCTCGATGCCGATAAGGAAGGTTTCTTGCGTAACCGCCGTTCGCTGATTCAGACGATTGGCCGTGCGGCCCGTAATGCCGACGGCGAAGTCATCATGTACGCTGACGTCGTGACCGATTCGATGAGAGAGGCAATCGACGAGACGCAGCGTCGCCGTGAGATCCAGATGGCCTACAACGAAGAACACGGCATTGTGCCCAAGACGGTGCGGAAGGCCATCAACGACATTTCGAGCTTTATTGCCGAGGCCGAAAAGACCGTCGGGTCCAAGGGACGCTCGAAGGGCGACTCTCTGGGCCATGGTGCGTTCTATACGCCCGATGAAAGCGGCGAGGGCGGGGTGCCAGAGACGGTGACGCCTGAACAGACGCTTGCCGAGCAGCTGGAAGGGCTGCCGCATGACGAGCTGGTGCGGATCGTCGAGACCATGGAGGAAGACATGCGTAATGCCTCCGCCGCTATGGATTTTGAGGAGGCGGCGCGCCTGCGTGATGCCGTCGTTCAGATTCGGGCGATGCTCGAGGGTACGTCCGAGGACGAAACGATTGAGCGCCTGCGTTCGCAGGCCCGCAAGGGTTCCACGTTCGCTTCGGGCAGAAAACGCCAGGGCGCGCGATTTAAGAAATAGGGTACAGGCCCCGAGCTTCTCGTTGAGCTCGGGGCCTGTGTCTTTAGTGTGCTAGAGGTCTGCAATCAGGGCTTCGGCGCACCGGATGCCATCGGTGGCGGCGCTCATGATGCCGCCGGCATATCCTGCTCCCTCGCCGCAAGGGTAGAGGCCTGGGGTCGCCACGGCATGGCACGTGCGATCTCGGGTGACGGTGACCGGGGAGCTCGAACGCGTCTCCACACCAGTGAGCACGGCATCGGGGCGGTCGTAGCCCCGTAGCTTTTTCCCGAGCAGGGGAATTCCCAGGCGAAGCGACTCGACGATATGCTGCGGCAGCGCCTCGTCAATTGCCGCCCAAGTTACACCGAGCGGATAGGTGGGCTTAACCTTTCCACATGCCGTGCTGGGACGTTTTGCAAGGAAATCGCCGACGAGCTGTGCCGGTGCATTCCAGTTAGAGCCTCCCAGGTGGTAGGCAGCCTGCTCGCAAGCGCGCTGGAGTTCAACGCCCGCGAGAGGATCGTCGTTGGGAAGGTCGTCGGGCGTGACGTTAACGAGCAGTGCGGCATTTGCGTTGCGTCCGTTGCGGGCATTGAGACTGGCGCCATTGACGCACAGGTGGCCCGGCTCGGAAGAGGCGGCTACAACCTGCCCACCGGGGCACATGCAAAACGAGAACACACTGCGCCCGTTGGGAAGATGGACGACGAGCTTGTAGGGGGCTGCTCCGAGGGCGGGATGTCCCGCCGAAGAGCCATATTGGGCGCGATCTATATCGCGCTGTGGGTGCTCTATGCGCACGCCCATGGCAAAGGTTTTTTGCGCGAGGGCTACGCCATGGTCCTTGAGGAGCTCAAATACGTCGCGGGCGGAGTGGCCGCAGGCAAGGATAAGGTGCTTTGTGGCGATTTGCTCAGTCACGGCATGTTGAGACGTCTGGACATCGATGCCCGTGATGGCACCGGACGCGTCGGCGCGAATGTCAACGAGCTTTGTTCGATAACGGACGACACCACCGAGCCGTTCGATGCGCTGGGAAATATTGGTGACAACTGTGGGAAGGATGTCGGAGCCAATGTGCGGCTTGGCATCCCACAGAATGTCTCTGGGTGCACCCGCTTCGACGAAGGTGTCCAGGATAAGGCGATGGGCGGGATTTTTAGTTCCCGTATTGAGCTTGCCATCCGAGAAAGTCCCCGCGCCGCCCAAGCCAAACTGGATATTGCTCTCGGGGTCGAGGGTGCGCTCCTTCAGGAAAAGGTCGATTGCCTGCGAGCGGCGAAGCGCCGGGTCGCCCCGTTCGATAAGCAGGGGCTTCAGGCCCGCTTCGGCAAGGGTGAGTGCGGCGAAAAGGCCAGCGCATCCGGCACCGACGACGACGGGGCGCTCTTTGGGCGCGCCGGAAACGGGGGAGGGGAATGAAGGCTCATTGTCTTCTATCGTGCGCACGCGTGAGCGGTCGCGCGCAGCAACGCTGTCGAGCACTGTCTGCTCGATGTCTGGGCTCGTCAGCTCAACACGAAAGCTCAGGATAAAATGAACGTCTCGTTTTTTGCGGGCATCGATGGACTTGCGGTGGAGCTCGATGGACTTGATCTCGGAGTCTTTGCAACGTAGGACGCGTTTGGCGATTCGCTTGCCAACGATGAGGCAAGCATTTTCATCGCCGGCTTCATCGAGCGACGCAGTGACTTGGGTGATTTCGATCATCGAGGTCTCCTTAGATGCAAGAAAGAGGCCGTCCGGTGTCCTAGGCGGCCCGAATGCGTTTTGATTATAACTGCGCGGCTATAGGTTACTTGCAGCGCGAATGCCCGAAATCCAGGCCCATGCAAGGTTGAAGCCACCGCAGTCGGCGTCGATATCGAGTGCTTCGCCGCAGACGCAAAGCGGGGCTCCGACTGCGTCGTTCGCGCGAAGGCTGGGTATCGAGATGGTCTCGATGGGTATGCCGCCACGTATGACCTGTGCCGAGCGCTCATCGGCCGTTCCCTCGACGAGCAGTTTAAAGTGCTTGAGGATGGAAACCAGATGGATGACATCGTTGGAGCCTGGATGGCACTGCTCGAACGCCGTACAGACGACGCGGGAGAGTTGAGGAGCGAGCATGCCGTCGAGCCAGCGGGGGTCGTGGGGCGAAAAACGGCCGAGCAGTTCAACGCGTCGGTGGAGCACATCGAGCAGCTCGTCTTTGGAGAGGTCGGGGAAAACGTCGAGCAGGATCGTGTCGCCGTGCTGGATGCGTCGGGAGAGGTTGAAGGCGGCGACACCTGAGATGCCGAAGGTCCGGAACAACACCTCGCCGTCTTCGCACCAGAGCTCCTCATGATTGCGGGTGAGCGTCAAGCGGGCACGGACGCGTAGGCCATCCAAGGTATTGAATGCCGTCTGGTCGCCAACGACTGATGCCGACACAGGACAGAGGACGGGGCACTGTGGTGTGAGGGGAAGATCGAACTTCTCCGCGATGTCGGTGGGACTACCTCCCGTGGCGATAATTAGAGCCTTTGCCTGCAGCGTCTCGTTCTTGCGCGGGGTATCGGCGAGCGCCCTCCGAAGCGAGCGGAGCTCCGATTTTCGATCGTCGTGCTTTTTCGCCTTGAGCGCCCGTGCGGGACGGTCTATTTGGAGCGCCCAACCCTCGGGAGCTTTGTGCACCGTGGCAACATTGGCTCCGCAGATTAAGGTGATGCCCAGATGATCGCAAACGTTGAGAAGCGCGTCGCGCACCGATTCGGCGCGAAGGGAGCGCGGGTACAATCGACCTTCCTCGGAGGTCGTCATGATGCCCAGCGAGGAGAAGAAGCCCATAAGCTCTTGTTCGGGCCGGGGGCCCATGACGGATTCGACGAAAGCGGGATGGTTGTACCGCCGAGGATCAATCGATTCGTTTGAGAGATTGCAGCGGCCGTTGCCGGTCGCAAGGAGTTTAAGGCCGCAGGCGACATCGCGCTCAACGATGCAGACGCTTTTGCCAGCGCGTGCGGCCGTAATGGCGGCGGCGAGACCCGAGGCCCCGCCGCCGATTACCAGGACGTCATAGAAGGCGCTCGTGTTCACTTAGGCCTCGTCGGTCTCGTGCGGGGCGATGGCCTCGACGGCAGAGACGGCCTTGGGCAGCATGCCATCGGGCAGCGCGGTCTCGACTTCACCCTTATCGCAGGCCTCGGCGAGTGACGGATTGATGGGAAGCTGGCCCAAGATGTCGAGGTTGTAGCGCTCGGCGACTTCGGGGAGCTTGCTCTTACCAAAGACCTCGATCTTCTTGCCGCAGTCGGGGCACTCGATATAGCTCATGTTCTCGACGACGCCCAGAATGGGGACGTTCATCTTCTCGGCCATGTTGACTGCCTTGGCGACGATCATCGAGACCAAGTCTTGCGGGCTCGTGACGATGACGATGCCATCGACGGGCAGCGATTGGAAAACGGTGAGCGCGACGTCGCCCGTTCCCGGAGGCATATCGACCAGCAGGTAGTCGATGGGGCCCCATGAGGTCTCGCTCCAGAATTGCCTGATGGCGCCCGCGATAACCGGGCCACGCCAAAGGACGGGATCGGTTTCGTTTTGGAGCAGCAGGTTGGAGCTCATGACCTTGACCCCGTGCTCTGAGATCTCGGGCAGCATAAGATTGCCGAGAGCATGGACATGACGTCCGCTCATACCGAACATCTTGGGGATGGAGGGGCCGGTGATGTCGGCATCGAGGATGCCGACTTTGTTGCCGCGGCGGGCAAGCTCGGTGGCGATGGCACCGGTGACGAACGACTTGCCGACGCCGCCCTTGCCGGATAGCACGGCGATAACGCGCTTGACCTCGGATAGCGTGTTCTCTTCAAATTCCTGCGGTGCGGTTTGTCCGCCGGCCGCCTGTGCGTGCTCGCAACCCATATCTGACTCCTTTGTATGCGTTGGGGCAAGGCCCCACGATGTGACACGAGCGTCATTGTACCCTCGTTTGCGAGCGGGAGTCATTTGTGATGCATTTGGGCCGAGCGTGCTTGCAATACGATGGGTCCAAGCGAATGGGCGGGCTTACTGAACTTTGCTGGCGAACTCGAGGTATTGCATGCGCTGCAGCTTGTCGATCGTCGAGGCGTATGGGCTGTCTTCAGATTCCAAGTCGTAGCGCAGCCCGTCGGCACCAAGGTAGCCGGCGACATTGATGATGGGCACATCTGACCTTGTTGCAAGCAGGGCCTTTTGATAGTCGGTGAGCGGGGCGCCGATCTTATTAAGGGTAATGGCTGCAACCTCGTTTGCCCCGACGGTGTCGTAGACGTTGAGCTCGGTATTGCCGGCGATTTCATAGTTAGCCCAGACAAAATATGTCGACTGATAGATACGGAAAGCGTGGCTTGCCGTATCTTCCTGAGGGTACAGCTCGTCGTTGAGAGTCGTTGCGGCGCTCGGCTGATGGTCGCCAAAAAAGACAAGGACAACCGGTCTGCCGATATTGCGGAGCTCGTTGATAAAGTACTCGAGGTCCCGGTCGGATGCGTTGATGCAGGTGAGATAGGTGTTGAGCGCGCTATTGGCGCCCTCGCTGGCTCCCTCGACCCAATAGTTTGTCAGCTCCTCGGCGGGAACGGTGCCATAGTCGTAGCCGCCGTGATTTTGCATCGTGACGTCAAAGATGAACTGCGGGGCTTCGTCGGTTCTAAGCAGGTCGAGTATCTTGTCGTAGGTGGCGTAGTCGCATACGCCGGCATGGTAACAGGGCGCACCTTCGAAATCGCCGATTGAAAGAAAGTCTCCAAAGCCCAGCTGCTGATAGATTTTATCTCGATGGTAGTTGACGGGGTTTTGCGGGTGCATAGCGGTAGCGGTATACCCAAGCTCCTTAAGGTCCTTTGCCAGGCTGTTGACGCCATTCATCTGATATAGCTGATAGGGGATTTTGCCTAATCCGACAAAGGCCGTTGTCGCTCCGGTCAAAAATTCGAATTCGGAGTTCGCCGTTCCGCCACCGGCGACCGAAGCGAGCATGGTGCCGCGAACAAGTGTGTCGGGAAGCGAGTTGTAGAATGCGGGGCCGGTGTACCCGGCCGCCTGGAGCTGCTCAAAGCACGAAAGGTCGCTAAAACTCTCATTCATGACGGCAACAATCGTCGGCTTGATTTCATTGAACTGGGCAACGGCCGCCGCGCGCTGCTCGCTCGAGCCATACGTGCTGTCGTAGGTGGCGGCGAGCTTCTGCTCGATGCTCTGCGCCTCATCGGGCGTATAGTCTTCGGGCTTCTCAATGGGCAACTCGTTGACCATTTCGGTGAACGAAGTGATAAAACCCTGAGACGCATACGTGGTGATGGGCTGCCAACGGTCAAATCCAAAATTCAGCGCCTGCTCCAAGTCGATGCTGGAAAAGCCCGAGAGCCCCATAACGGTCACTAGCAGAAAAGCGCAGAGGTTAGCGGCGATTGCGGGGAAGACATGGGTGGGCGTACGGAGCTTTCTCGGTCGGATAAGCGAAAGAAGCCCTAGGGAAATCTCCAGCAGGGCTAGAGAGGTTACGATTCCGGCGGTAAAGGTAAACTCGTATCCCTCGCTCACTTCCATTGCGGTGCCGAGGGCCAAGATATCGCTTGGCAGGATGGCTTCGCCTTTAAACGTTATGACGAAGTGCTCGGCAATGCCAAGGATGCAACAGGCGACGGGCACGAGGGCCATGACGCCTCCATGACGCTGTCCCAGCAAATAAAGGGAGAGCAGAACCGTCGCGAGCAGCCCGACGGAAAACCCGAATGAGTTGGCGGGAATGCGATAGAACGTTTCGTTACAGGCAATTTCGAGTGAAACGAACGAGAGCGCTGAAACAGCGGCGATGACAAGGATGTCACGGCAAATACAGGCAACCGTTCCCGTCGCAAGATCGGTTTGGTCGATAAGTCCCGAAACCAAGGGCTCGACAAGAAGTATGACGGCGGCAGCACCGAGCGCCGAATAAGAAAGGACCCATAGGGAATTGTCCTCATTTACGAGCAATTGATTCGTAATCCATGCAGCTACCATGCCGAGCGGGATGAGGAGCGTCGCGCACCAAAAGACGCGGGCAATGGGCGGCTTTTCATTGTGTTTGATTGAAAAATACACGCGCACGACGACGGTGGCCACGATAAGGACGGCGATGAATATGGGCAGATTGGCCATGTCGCTCGAAGTGATTTCAAGGGGGATATCTTCGGTCATGGACGTTCCTCTGTTACAGCAAATTAAGTTCAGTAGTAGATTACTGTAACCTTTCCACGGCATTTCGAGAAACAAAGCACCCGATACGCAAAGCTAAAGGTCTGCGAATCTTGTATTACGAACATCTGTGCGCGTCGAGTGCGCTAAACTCATCGACAGTATGATTCGATGCAATAGGAGGCAAGGAGCTTCCATGTCTGATTCTTCTATCGTTATTCGCGGCGCTCGTGAGCACAACCTCCGTGATATCGATGTCTCCATTCCGCGTGACCAACTCGTGGTCATTACCGGTCTTTCTGGCTCGGGCAAGAGTTCGCTGGCATTTGACACTATCTATGCCGAGGGCCAGCGTCGATACGTCGAGAGCCTTTCGAGCTATGCGCGCCAGTTCTTGGGCCAGATGGACAAACCCGACTTGGATTCAATCGACGGCCTTTCGCCGGCGGTGTCGATCGACCAAAAGACGACGTCTAAAAACCCTCGCTCGACGGTTGGCACCGTAACCGAGATTTATGACTATCTGCGCCTGCTGTTCGCCCGTGTGGGCACCCCGCACTGTCCCGAATGCGGCCGCGTCATTGAGCGTCAGACGACCGACCAGGTTGCCGACAAGGTCTTGGCGGCGGGGGAGGGCCGCCGCGCGTTTGTGCTGGCACCGGTGGTGCGCGGGCGAAAAGGCGAGTACACCAAACTGTTTGAGGACCTTCGCGCCGAGGGCTTTAGCCGCGTGCGTGTCGACGGTGAAGTGCGCTCGCTCGACGATCCGATCGATCTGGACAAGAAGTTCAAGCACGATATCGAGGTCGTAGTCGATCGCATCGTGATCCGTGAGAACTCTCTGGGCCGTATCGCCGAGTCTGTTGAGCAGGCGACCGCGCTGGCTCACGGCAATGTAAACGTGTACATGCTGCCCGATCGTGATGCTCCCGAGGGGACCGAGGGCGAGCTGCTGGAGTATTCGTTGGCCTTGGCGTGCCCGGAGCATGGTCACTCCATTGACGATCTTCAGCCGCGTGATTTTTCGTTCAACGCTCCCTATGGCGCATGTCCTGAGTGCGACGGCCTGGGCTTTAAGAAAACCGTTGATGCCGAGGCGTTGATCGAGGACCCCTCGAAGTCCATTGCCGACGGAGTCTTTGGTAGCCTGTTTGGCAACTCGAACTACTATCCGCAGATTTTTGCTGCGGTCTGCAAACACTTTAAGGTGAGCACCGATACGCCGTGGGAGGACTTGCCCCCTCGCGTGCGTCGTGCATTCTTGGATGGCCTGGGCGATACGAAGATCTCGGTCGACTACCAAAAGCTCGACGGACGTCGCAGCCAGTGGGATACCAAGTTTTCGGGCGTTCGCAACATCCTGTACGAACGCTATACCGAGACGACGAACGAGAACACCAAGGCGCGCCTGGAGAAGTACATTCGCGAGGAGCCGTGCTCGAGCTGCCACGGCGCTCGTTTGCGCCCTGAGATGCTCGCCGTCACCGTGGGCGGCAAGTCCATTTACGAGGTTTGTTGCCTGTCGTGCCGTGAATCGCTCGAGTTTTTTGAGGGCCTGGAACTCACCGAGCGCCAACAGTTTATCGGCGGCCGTATCGTCAAGGAAATCCTGGAGCGCTTGCGTTTTCTGGTCGATGTTGGACTCGACTATCTGACGCTCGATCGTGCCTCGGCGACGCTTTCCGGTGGCGAGGCGCAGCGTATTCGCCTGGCAACGCAGATCGGCGCGGGTCTCATGGGCGTGCTCTATATTCTGGACGAGCCCTCGATCGGTCTTCATCAGCGTGACAACGAGCGCTTGATCAAGACGCTCGAGCGCCTGCGCGATATCGGCAATACCGTTATCGTCGTCGAACACGACGAGGATACAATCC
>CABUMU010000067.1 GCA_902492855.1 uncultured Collinsella sp.
CGGCAGGTGGTGTCAGCGTCTTATGCCTCGAGGTTTTCCTCGATCCAGGCGACGGCACCCTTGGGATCCTTAGTGAGGTCGATGTACTGTTTGCCCTTGGGCGACAGCAGCGTGATGCCCAGGCGGTCGGTGTCGGCCTTCATCTCGTTGTAATAGGTGCGAACCTGCGGAGCCAGGACGATGACGTTGTACTGGTCCATGATGGCGTAGTGGCTGCCGTAGGCACCGGCGTTGGCGGTAATGTCGATGCCCAGCTCGTCGGCGCCTTCCTTAAGCGCGTTGGCGAGCAGTGCAGAGGTGCCGGCGCCAGCGCACAGAACCAGAACCCTCAGATCCTTGCCCTTAAGGGCGGACGGAGCTGCGGAGGCCTCAGTGGCAGAAGCGGTCTCGACAACAGGAGCCTCAACGGCGGGGGCGGCAGCGGTCTTGACGGCCTTGGTCTCCTCGGCCTCTTCTTCGGCCAGGGTCTCGGCCTCCTGCTAGCACAGGACGTTGTCGTAGGCCTTGCAGAACGGGTAGTAGATCAAGAAGTCAACGACTAGCAGGACGACAACCAGGACCAGAGAGATCGGCTGGAAGTTGGTGTCGATGAAGGTGCCGATCGGTCCGGGGAGTGCCCACGGCATGGCATAGATAAAGCCGTTCATGCCCAAAAAGTCGATGAAGAACTTACCAATGAGGACGTTGGCCACGGGGGCAAACAGGAACGGGATCAGGAAGTACGGGTTGAGGATGATGGGCGCGGCGAACAGCAGCGGCTCGTTGACGGCGAACATCACGGGCACGACAGAGGCTTTGCCGACGGCCTTGAGCTGCTTGGAGCGCATAAAGAGCAGGAAGATGATCGGGACAATGAACGTGGCGCCGGTGCCGCCGAGTTCGCCGATGTAGTTACCGAAGTTTTCGGTCAGGGCGAGGGCGGGGTGACCGCCGGCCTGCAGCGTGGCGAGGTTGGTGGTGATGTTGCCAAACAGCGCGGCGTTGAGGGCAGGCTTAACGACCGAGGGGCCGTGGATGCCCATGAACCAGAACAGCGGGATCATGAACCAGATGAGGGCGAGGCCGGCGTAGGAATCGGCAGCGGCGAACAGCGGGCTCACCAGCGTGGAGATGACGTTGGCAAACGGGACGGCCAAGCAGGTGCGGCAGATAACGTCGATGACGGCGACAAACAGGATGGAGAAGCTGAAGGCGAAGATGTCGCGGAAGTTCTGGGCGATGGCGCCGGGGACTTCTTTGGGCAGCTTGATGGTGATGTCTCGCTTAATGCAGAAGGCATAGATGTTGACCGTGGCAAATGCGGCGACAAAAGAGCTCAGCAGGCCCTTGGTGCCCATGTTGTCGGTAAAGAACACCGAGACATCGGCGCCGTCGATCTTGGCACTCGTCTGGGTAACGGCCAAGATGAGCATAGCGCACATGGCGGCGACCATGGTGCTCGTGGCGTTGATGGCCTTGCCGGCAGGCATGCGGCGGTTCTTGGAGCCGGTCAGCGCGCTTGCGGTGGTGCCGGCGACCATGATGCCCACGACGCCCATCGTGAAGTTGTAAACCTTGTTGCAGAAGTTCACGACGTCGACGTTCCACCAGTCGGGCAGCGTAAAGCCGCCGACCGTGGCGACAACGCCCGGCAGGGTCGAAATAAGCAGGAAGACAGAAGAAGACAGGATGATGGGCATTGCTGCCAAAAAGCCGTCTTTAATGGCCTGAAGGTAGATGTTCTTAGAGACCTTGTCGAAGTACGGCTGACCTTTCTCCAAGAACTTAACGATCGATTCCATAGTTCACGCTCCTCTTTGCATGAAATCTTAATGGCATGGACGTTGAAAACCTATATGGTCTCCCGCTTGCTAAAAGCCCGGGTGCAGGCGGGGTCGGTCCCAGGGGGAGAGAGGGGAGCGGCTGGGGTTGTATCGCATAGGGCCGCTCCCTTCTCGGGGGAAAGCGAGGCGATGCGCTACTGCGCGTCCGCCATAGTGTCGGCGAGCTCCTTGTACCAGAGTGCCGACTGCTTGATGTAGCGTTTTTGCGTGTCGAAGTCGATGTAGAACAGGCCGTAGCGCTTGTTATAGCCATTGGCCCACGAGAACTGGTCCTGCAGGCTCCAGATAAAGTAGCCCTGGACGTCGACGCCCTCGGCGCGCGCCTGGAGCACCTTCTCCATGTGCTGGTCGACAAAGTCGATGCGCTCGGGATCGGCGACGATGCCGTTTGCGTCGGGCTCGGGGTCCTTGTGGCCCAGGCCGTTTTCGGTGATATAGATGACGGGGAGGTTGGGATAGGTGGCGCTGATGTGCTTGAGCGTGTCGTAGAGGCCTTGCGGGTAGATGAGCCAATCCCAGTCGGTGGTGGGGATACCCGGCATATCGACCTGCTGCCCGACGCCCTTAAACTTAAAGCACGAGGTGCCCTTGTCTCCGGTGCCGTTAAAGCTGTTGGTTGACTCGCCATCGTAGGCGGCGATAAACGCCGACTGATAGTAGTTGAGGCCGAACATATCGTTGCGGGGCGCCGCCTTGGCGAGCTCCTCCATGTCGCTGTCCTCAACCGTAAGTGTGGCGTTGTTGGCACGCAGAATCTCGTTGATGAGTGAGAGGGTGCGCGCGGAGTAGTGACCCAGGAAGGCGCCGTCCATGATGAAGTCGGTGTAGAAGGCGTTGTACAGGTCGGCGGCGTGCTGGTCGGCGGGCGAGTCGGTGGCAGGATATGCCGGCGTCAGGACGTTGACCATGCCAATGCGTCCGCCCAGGTGCTCGGTCTCGTCAAGATCCTTATACAGGTTGACGGCGCGGGCGTGGGCAACGAGCTCGTTGTGCTGGCTCTGGATGCCGCTCGTCACATCAAAGTGATGGTTGGGCGGGAAGTTGCCTTGGATGTATTGGGAGTGCGAGACGCTGATTAGCTCGTTGATGGCGAACCAATTCTTGCCCTCTCGGAACTCGCGGAAGCAGAACTCGGCATAGCGCACATAGGCGTCGACGGTCTTGCGGTTGAGCCAGTCACCCTGGTTGAACAGGGCGGCGGGGGAGTCAAAGTGATGCAGGGACACATAGGGCTCGACGCCATACTTTTTGCAGCAGGCGAACAGCTCGTGGTAGTGCTTAACGCCCTCGGCGAGGGGTTCGGCATCGTCGCCGTTGGGGAAGATGCGGGTCCAGGCGATGGACACACGAATGGCGTTGAGTCCATGCTCGGCAGAAAGGCGGATATCCTCCTCGTAGCGGTTGTAGAAATCACTGGCCGGGTCGGGCAAAAAGCGACCCTGGGCGACAAGGTAATCGTCCCACATGGTCTTACCCTTGCCTGCCACCTTCGTGGAACCTTCCGTTTGGTACGCGGCGGTTGCGGCGCCCCAAACAAAGCCCTTCGGCAGCTGCTGTACGCGGTTTAGCAAAGACATATGCATACACCCTCTCGTCTCGCTGTTCGATATTGTGCGTTTGCGCTCAGGAGGCTCCCTGGTTAGCGTTCAGCGGTGAAAAAGCCCGATAAACACTATCTTAAAATGATTAGAACCAAAATGAGCACGTGAACATTTGACAATGAGCACGTTAACATCCGGCTGGGATGTATAGAAACAAAACAACTTCAAACAGCCGCGAACGGTTGTATTTGATCGGTAAGCGGTTTTGATTGACAGAAGTTTTCATGTTGTGGTATATGGCTCGGGTATCATGAGCACGTTATCAATGTATGTACGATGCGCCATGGGCGCGGGGAATAGTTGGGAAGCAGGTTAGCGTGGAAGGCATGGATCAGCAGACAAGGAATGGTCGTTCGGCGAGCGCGGCAGAGGTTGCGGCGCTCGCTGGCGTGAGCCGCCAGACTGTGTCTCGCGTGGTCAACGGTATGCCCAACGTGACGGAAAAGACGCGCAAGCGTGTGCTGGCCGCCATGGAAGAGCTGGGCTTTCGTCCCAATTTTGCTGGAGCGGCGTTGCGCGGCGGGTCGTATCGTTCTATTGGCCTGTGCATGTACAACATCACACGTGTCGGTAACCTGGCGACGCTCGAGGGTATCATGCAAGCGGCGCGCGAGCACGATTTTGCCGTCACTATGATCGAGATGGGCGGCGACAAGCCCTATGCACTTGCCGATGCCTCGCGCCGCATGGTCGAGCGACCCGTCGACGGCATGATTCTCAACATGAACCGCATGGCTCCCGATTTTGAGGAGTTTGTTCCCCAGCCGGGAGTGCGAACGGTCATCCTGTCCATGTATGCGCATCCGCGCTGCACGACGATCGACTCCGACCAGTATGGTTCGTGCGAGCTGTTGACCAATTATCTGCTGGAACATGGTCACTCGAATATGCGGTTTGTGGCGGGTCCGGAAAACTCGATTTCCTCGCGTTTTCGTGAGGCCGGTTGGCGCGATACGCTGGGTCGTGCTCATGTCGATGCCGCTCCGATGCTGCGTGGCGATTGGAGTGCGGACAGTGGGTACGCCATGGGCGAGCGGATTGCGGCCGAGGTGCTTGCCGGCGGGTCGCAGGCGCCGACTGCCGTGCTTGCGGCAAATGACCAGATGGCGCTGGGCGTTATCGCCGCGCTCGAGAACGCGGGCCTGTCCGTGCCCGACGACGTGAGCGTGGTTGGTATCGACGACGCACTCGAGGGACTTGTTCCTCACAATCGGCTGACGACGCTGCGATTTGATTTGCGCGGTGTCGGTAAGCTTGCGTTTGAGGCGGCGATTGGAGAGAGCTCGTCTATCGAGGCGATTCATGTGCCGAGCACGCTGGTCGAACGCTCGACTGTTAGGGACATACGGGGTTAGGTCCTACTCCGTTTGTCTCGATTTGTAACAGGTAGACGGTCAAAAGCGGGCTACGTGTTACAGATTTAGATTCTTCGGAAAGAGCAATCCTGTTCGTCTCAATCTGTAACAGCTAGGACCAAAAAACTCAGCTAGATGTTACAGATTGAGACGAACGGCTTCCGACCTGAACAAAAAGGTCGGGGGCGGCTCGCCGTGTGACGTGCCGCCCCCGGCTGAGAAATGGGGACAGGTTATGTGGGCGGTGCAACTCCGCCAACCGCTCGTCGCAAGCCGCTAGTCCAGACGACGGGTCTGCGCCACGTGCTTATACCAGTATGCGCTTGCCTTGGGCGTGCGCTTCTGGGTTTCAAAGTCAACGTAGAAGAAGCCGTAACGCTTGTTGTAGCCATTGGTCCAGGAGAACTGATCCTGCAGGCTCCACAGGAAGTAGCCGCCCACGTTGACACCCACCTCCATGGCCTTGAGCAACCAGCGCAGGTGCTGCTCGATGTAGTCGATGCGCGGCTGGTCGTCCACAAAACCGTCCTTGTAGGGGTCCTTGTAGCCCATGCCGTTCTCGGTGATGAAGATCTGCTTGTAGTTGGGGTAGCGCTGCTTAATGTAGACGAGCAGATCGAACAGGCCCTCAGGATAGATGATCCAGTCCCAGTCGGTGGTGGGGATACCAGGCTTGTTCACATGCTCGCCAATACCCTTAACGCGCCAGCGGCCGGTGCCCTTCTCGCCCGTACCGTTGTGGTGCAGGTCGTTCTCGCCATCGTAAGCCTTCAAAAAACGGCACTGGTAGTTGTTAACGCCCAGGTAGTCGTTGTAGAGCGCGGCCTCGCGCATGATCTCGAGGTCCTCATCCGGGATCTCGATGGTGCCGCCCGAGACGGCAGCCAGGCGGTTAGCGCACTCGAGCGTATCGGGCGCATAGTCGCCGCGGAAGGTGGCGTCGAGCAAAAACTGGTTCTGCAGCACGTGCTCGTTGTTGGCGGCTTTGATGTCGGCGGGGTCGTTCTCGTTGAGCGGATACTTAAACTCCAACGACTGGATGACGCCGATCTTGCCCTTAAAACCGCCGTTGTGGAAGGCCAGTACTGCCTTGGCGTGGGCGAGCATCATGTTGTGCTCGCACTGGAAGGCCTCGGCCAGATGCGCCTTGACGCCACCGGGGAAGGTGCCCTCGATGTAGGTGTTGGAGGCGTCGGCCCAGATCTCGTTAAAGGTGAACCAATAGGTCACCTGGTCGGCGTACTCCTTAAAGCAGAAGGTGGCAAAGTCCACAAAGGCGTCGATGGTCTCGCGGTTGAGGAAGTCGCCCTTCTCAAAGAGGGACAGCGGCGTATCAAAGTGATGCAGCGTGACAAACGGCTCAACGTGGTGCTTGTGGCACTCGGCGAAGAGATCGTGATAGAACTGGACGCCCTCGGGGTTAATCTCACCGGTGCCGTTGGGAAAGATGCGGCTCCAGGCGATGGAGAGGCGAATGCCGTTGATGCCGAACTCCTCGCACAGCTCCAAATCGACGGGGTACTGGTTGTAGAAGTCCGAAGCGGGATCGGGGGAGAAACGGCCCTGGGCCTCCAGGAAGTCGTCCCAGGCAACCTTGCCCTTACCGTGAGTGCGGGTCTCGCCCTCTACCTGGTAGGCAGCAGTGGCGCCGCCAAAGACAAAGTCCTCGGGAAACTGCGCGGGCGGGTTGGTTACGCTAGCAGGGTTAACGGACATGATGATCCAATCGTCTAAATCGAAGGGCCAGCCGGTCTCGGATAGTCGGCTGGCCCTGAGCGTTACTTACTTCGAGAGTTGCTCGCTTACGAAGGCGAGAGACTTGTCGCCGTTCTGGGAGAGCTCGATGTACTGCTTACCGCGGCAGGCGACGCATTTGTTGCCCACGCGCTCGCAGTCCTTCTGCAGGTCGGCCAGGTAGCTTGCGGCCTGCGGGGCCAGGACGACCAGGTCAAAGTCGGGGAGCATGTCAACGTGGTTGCCATAGGCCTCGGCAGCGGTCTCAAGATTGATGCCGCGCTCTTTGGCAGCCTTGGCCAGCGCGTTGGCGAGAAGGCCCGAGGTACCGCCGCCCTGGCAGAGCACGAGCACGCGCTTGCCGTTGAGGTCGCTGGCGGCCGTTGTCTCAGTGGCGACAACGGCGGGAGCGTCGGCCTTCACGGACTCGACAGCAGCGCCGGCGGCAACGCTCTTGGCGTCAGCCTTGCCCTGGAAGGCATCGTTGAGCTTAGCGGCCTTCTCCGCGTTCTTGGCGGCGAGCTCCTCCTGGGAGATCTCGGCCTCCTCGGCGCACTTCTGGGCGTCATAGGCACGGAAGAACGGATAGTACAGGACGAAGTCGACGACCAGGATAAGGGCGAGCATCACAAAGGCGAGCGGCTGGAAGCCCAGGCCCATGATGGTGCCGATGGGGCCGGGGACGGTCCAGGGCAGGGTGTACATAAAGCCGTTCATGCCCAAGAAGTCGATAAAGATCTTGAGGATCCAGATGTTGGCGATCGGGGCAAAGACAAACGGGACAAAGAAGACGGGATTGAGCACGATGGGTGCGGCGAACAGCAGCGGCTCGTTGACGGCAAAGCACACGGGGACGATGGCGGCCTTACCGACGGCGCGCATCTCCTGGGACTTGGCCAGGAAGCAGAACATAAAGACCAGGACGAGCGTGGCGCCGGTGCCACCCATGCAGACGACGAAGTACTGGGCACCCTGGGTCAGGACAGCGGAAGCGTGCTGGCCAGCCTGGAACGCAGCCAGGTTGTCGGTCATGTTGGCAACGAGAGCGGCGGCGATGGCGGGCTCGACGATCGAGGGGCCGTGGACGCCGACGAACCAGAAGAGGCTCATGGCGCCGTAGATCACAGCGAGGCCGATATAGCCGTCGGCAGCGGTGAACAGGGGCTGGAACACCTGGATGACGCCCTGGGCAAAGCAGAAGCCAAAAGCAGCGCGGAAGACGATGTCAAAAACCCAAAAGACGGTGATGCAGACGGAGAAGGGGATGATGTCCTTGAAGGTCTGCGAGATGTTGGGCGGAACCTGCTCGGGCATCTTGACGGTGATGTTGCGCTTAATGAAGAACTTGTAGATGATGCCGGTCACAAACGCAGCGATGAAAGCGGTCAGCAGGCCCTTGGAACCAAGGTAGGTGGTGTTGAAACCGCTGGCGGCGTCCGTGGCGATCGTGTCGCTCGAAAGGAGCAAGAAGCCGATGATGGCCGCGCACATGCATGAGATGAAGTTGATCTGGTTGTTCTTGGGCAGGTCGCGGTTCTGAGCGTCGGCGAAGTGCTTGGCCGTGGTAGCGGCGCAGGCAATGGCCAGGATACCCATGGAGTAGTTGTAGCACTTCCACAGGGCGTTGTTGATGTCATCGGGCCAGTAGAAACCCCAGATGTTGGGGACCGAGGCTACCAAGCAGAAGATGGACGAGAAGATGATGATGGGGATGACGGAGATAAAGCCGTCGCGGATCGCCTTGAGGTACTTGTTGCGGGCGATCGCGTTGAAAAAGGGCTGGCCCTTTTCGATGATGGCGATGAGTTGCTCCATGCAATGCTCCTAAGAGTCGGTGGGTTAGCAACGATGGTAGCTTTTGACTTTCGGTTGCCAAAATGTTGACGTTGCCATTTTGTGACACATAAAAAGAAGCGAACCGGTGGTTCCTGTGCCTGCGAACCGTCGATTCCTTACGCGTAAACGTTTGAGCCGCCCGGTGGCTCTGTGTTTGCACAATGGCAACGTTAACATTTGGGCGCCAAAAGCCGTTCGGGGAAGCAAAAATGTCGGTGAACGGTAGGTTTTGGGTGGTGAGCGTATGGTGGGGGAGGCGTTAGATATACTTGAAGACGTTTCATTTGACTGCGTAGGGTGCCACCAATGGCATCGTTGACATAGAAAGATCGACCTATGGCCGCTGTTAAAAAATCGGTATCCGTCAAAGACGTGGCGCGCCTCGCGGGCGTCTCGGAGCAGACGGTCTCGCGCACCGTGCACGATTCGCCCAGTGTGCGCCCCGAGACCAAGGAACGCGTGCGTGCCGCCATGCGCGAGCTGGGGTATCGCCCCAATTTTGCCGGTCGATCGCTGCGCCGTGGCAAGTTTAAGACCGTCGGCGTCGCCATGTTCAACATTACCGGTACCGGCAACCTCGACCGTATGGAGGGCTTTGCCGCCGCGGCCGACAAACATGGCTATGCCATCACCCTCACTAAAGTAGATGGACATCCCTATACCCTCGAGAGCGCATCGTCGCGTATGAGCGCGCTGCCGGTAGACGGCATGGTCGTGATCATGAATCGCATGCCGGCGGACTTTGGCACCTTCGAGCCGCTGCCCGGCATGCAGACGGTGCTCGTTACGATGCTGGAGCACCCGCTCTGTTCAACGGTCGATAACGACCAGTTCGATTGCTCGCGCCAGGTGGTCGAGTACTTGCTGGAGCAGGGGCACAAGACCGTGCACTTTATCTCATGCCCCGAGCGCTCGCTTTCGGGCATGCAGCGCGAGGAAGGCTGGCGTGAGACATTGTGTGCGCATGGCATTGAGCCGCCGCGACTCGTTCGTGGCGATTGGACGGCTCAGAGTGGGTATGCCGCAGGCCAGGCTCTGGCGGACGATCCGGCCTGTACTGCCATCTATGCCTCCAACGACGCCATGGCCTACGGCTGCATTCGCGGGCTCGAGTCGCGCGGAAAGCGCGTGCCCGAGGACGTGAGCGTGGTGGGTGTTGATGACAGCCTGGGCGATATCGTGCCCGATCGTCGCCTGACCACCGTGCGCTTCGACAACAGGCGCGTCGGCATGTGGGCGGTCGACAAAATCGCCGGCGCCGAGGGCGTTGTGTCTGGCGTGGAGCACATGCTGATCCCTGGCGTGCTCGTAGAGGGCGATACGGTGCGCGATTTGCGTTAGGGGGCGGTCCTGATTGGGTTTCCGTTAATCATGTTTGATATTGTTCGAAATGGTTTGGAAACCGTTCACGGGCGAAAATTGACCGTTCATAGCTTGAAATTATGTTTTGCGTTGTTCTTTTTTGTTTGAATGTTAATGTTTCTGCCATACAGAACGCAGCGCGTATGCCCGGACGCGATGCTCTCCATTGGTTCATATGTGAAAGGAACGCAATATGGCAACCAAAGAAGAAATCTCGATGGTTGGATTCGAGATTGTCGCATACGCAGGTGACGCCCAGACCGATCTGCTTGCAGCGCTCGATGCTGCTCGCGAGGGCGATTTTGAGAAGGCCGAGCAGCTGCACAAGGATGCCAGCGATGCACTCATCGGCGCCCACGACACGCAGACCAAGCTGCTTTCGCAGGAGGCCGGCGGCGGCGAGATGGAGATGACCTTCATCATGGCTCACGCTCAGGATACCCTTATGACCACTATGATCCTGGAGAAGCAGGCCCGCTTTACCATCGATGCCTACAAGCGCATCGCCGAGCTCGAGGCCAAGCTCGCCTAACGAGCCCTCACAACCAAGCCCCTTTCCAAAAGCCCTGCCGCGGCAGGGCTTTTTCTGTCCTCCTCCAAGTTGCGGTGAAATGGGGACTGAATAGGGGCCGGCGGGCGCAAAACAATCCCTATTCCACCGCAACTCATCCCGAGACAGTCATTGGGGACGTTCTTAAACGACTAGTCATTGGGGACAGTCTTGGAGCTTCTGCACGCCCTCCCGTTCGGTTTTTCGATGGGTGGGTATACTTCCATCCGCAATACAGACCGGACTGAGGAGGTATCCAAATGCCGGATAACGGGTCAATACAAAAAAGAGACGCGCA
>CABUMU010000068.1 GCA_902492855.1 uncultured Collinsella sp.
GACCGTAAAAAGGACCGCGGCGTATGCCAGGGCCACGGCAAGCATCGATGCACTGCCTGAACCGGAGCCAATGAATTCCGTCGGGAAGCATCCCACGTAGCCCGTTGCCTCGATAGGCGAGAACACGGCCAGCGGCAGGAGATTGAGCGCGGCGTTATGCTCCAGTGCCGAATCGGACAATAGCGGGAATGCCGGGGCCGCGACAAGCAGCGCTGAGGCAAGGGGGCCCGCGAAGACGCGCCTCGTTGCGGTCGATAGGACGACGGAACAAACGGATATCAAGGTTCCGCCCGCAAGCAGCGCGAGAAGCAGGGTAGTGAAGACGTCTCCCGCGGTCGTGGCGGTAAGCGCGCCGTCATGGAAGAAGGCGATCGGGTACCCGATTTGCCCGAAGCCGTTTAGGACCAAGGCGTAAATGCCCCCGGGCGCAAGGCCGGCGAGGAGCATCGCGGTCCCCGCGCCAATTATCGAAAACACGGTTTGGATAAGGCGCCGGAATTTGGGCACGGGCGCCTTTGCCGCCAGGGTCCCGGGCCTTGTGGCGCCGAGCACGAGTATCGACGAGAGAAGGAAGGGGATGAAGGGAAGGAAAGACGGCGCCGTGGCAATGGCGTAAGGCAGGAAGGAAAGGAATGGCAGGTCGTTTGCGGAGGCCGGGATATCCGTGATGCCGGAGCTGCTCAGGGCGCGGCAATACGCGAGGTCTGCGTCATTGGTCTCTCGGTCTCCCACGATGGACCCGGATTGGAAGCCTTCGCCCATGAGCGCGTAGTAGCTCTCGGCAGAATCGAGAAAGGCGGCGTCGGTTTGAGCGGCGAGGGCGGCGTTCGCGTACCTTGCAAGCTCCGCGTCAGCTTGCTGCTCTGGCGATAGGTCTGTGCCGCTGGCCTGGGGTGCGCGCGTATTGAATGCGTCGACAAAGCCCTGCATGCCCTGCTTCATAAAGAAGGGCCCGTAGATGGGTGAATTGAACGCAATGGGGACGGAAAAGGCTGCAGCGAGAACGAGCGTACAAATCCATACGGCCCTGTCTCTTAGGATTAGTTTGAGAAGAAGTCGACAGTACATTTAGAAGCACCTACATTCCTCAAAGAATTGTTAGATTAAAAGTAACAGACCGGATAAAGACGCGTGCGATGGGGGCGAGGCGAATGGCTGAGCGGTATCGATACGCGGGTTCAACGGTATTATATTGACCACATAGATTATTAACTTGCATTTCTACCCGCCCTTTTCGTAGAGTCGCCGATACGTGCTTAGCGCACCCTCGGCGCGTCCGGCAGGCTTTGCGAAATGGGATCCAGGAGACTTCGGCGCAGCATCATCTTGCGGAATGCTTCTAATGAGCCTCCCATCCTTCAAAAACAGAATCTCATCGCACAGCCTATCGACCGAATCCAAGATGTGGGATGACATGATGATGCACGTACCAGAATCGGCCAGCTTCCTGAGAATCTCGGAATGCAAGTCCACCCTGCTGGGGTCGAGCGCGTTCATGGGCTCATCTAATAGAAGGTACCGCGCGCCCGTCGCATACGCAATCGCCAGGGTAAGCTGCTGCTTCATGCCCTGGCTCAGAGTGCGGATCCTCATCTTCGCGAACTCGCCTATCTGCGTTTGTTCCACTATCTCTTCGATATCGCGAGCATGCGGCCACATATCGCAAACCATCTTGAGGTGATCTTCCGCACGCAATCCGGGATACAGCAGCGTCCCCTCACCAGGTGCATAGAAGATCATAGAACGGACCTCTCTCGCACCCGTACCCTGCACCTCATCCAGAACGATGCTCCCGTCCACGCGAGGACCCGGCAAACCTGCCATCGCACGCAGCAACGTCGTCTTTCCATGCCCGTTCGGAGCGACGAGACCGTAGACCGTACCCGGGGCAAACTCAGCGTTCACCGAATCTACGAGCACCTTCTTTCCATAAGAGATCGTCAGCGTTTGAAGGTCAATCATCGAGATCATCCCCTTTCGATCTTTGGAACACTCAGGCGCACCATCAACGGAGATACGGCGCCCAAGACCACCAGCAGAGCGCCCGATGCGCCGACGACCTCTCCAAAAGGCATCGCGTTCGTCCCTCGCCCAAGGAACCCAATCGTCCCCACCTGGGAAGCGGGATCAAACGAGGCGAATGGAGCCAGCAGCGCGACGCCCATGCCCACGCTTTCAACATGAGCGCTCAACGAACCCAACACCAAGAGAACCGCGCAAACCATTCCGGTGACAACGGGGTTGCGGCTAATCGCTGCTGTCAACGCAGCGACGACGGAAATCACGCCGTATGCCATGACCAGCAACGGAATACTGCACAACACCGCCTCCCCCACCATGGACGTTGTCGAAGCTCCCGCCCGAATGAGAGCGACGGGATACTCCGATCCACCCGCACCGTTCTTAATCACGGACACAACGACAGCGGGAACCATCGACACCAAAAGCAGCACCAAGCCAAGCAGGAGAGCCAGCGCAACAGCCGTCAGAAAACGCACATGCGCTGTTGCGGGGATCTGGAGAACCAGAAGGGAACGACACTGCAGGTGGGTGCACGCGAGCGATGTGACAACCACGGGCAACAGCAAAAAGAAGGAGGGAAGCGCTGCCTGGAGATACGAAAGGAGGATTAATGGGGGCATCTTCGTACTTAACTCGTAAACCTTGGGGTCCGGCAAGCTCGCGATCGACTCAAGCAGAAGGGCGCGCGCCTCCGCACGAGAAGGAGTCTCCGGCTCGATTCCGATCGATTGCAGGAGAGTCGCATCTGCCGCGCCCAGCTCACCTCGAGCGCGCTCGTACGTCGCAAGGCTTCGAAACCCCTCCGCAGGCATAGGCGCGTACACGAAACCCGAAAGAGCATCCCGCATGTCTTCCAGGGCCGCTTTGCCCTCGACGTCCATATTCGCAGCGTTCTGCTCTAGATACCGATCTATTGAACGGAGCTCCCCATCCCTATACCGAACAGCGGAAACGTTATCAGCGTCAGGAAACATCTCGACCAGAGCCGGGGCCAGCATCGTCGTCGACATTGCAATCGCGCATACGGCGAGGGTAGGAGAACGCAGGAGCAGTTTCCCCATCGTTCTTACGTATGCAACGGCGGAGGCACAAGCGCTCGAACGAGTTGCCGTTCTCGATGCAATGAAGGAACCTCTCTCAAGACAAATCGGGGATATCGGGCACGCGCAGCCGCTCTTTCCAGCAACGCAAAGCAGGCTAATTGCCAGCACCTCGATCCCGATTGCGCATACGAGGGCAATCGCGCCACGCTCGAAGCAAAGTCCAGGCAGATTCACTATCTGCGTTGTCGGGTACGGGCTATAGGCGCCGACGGTCAACTCAGTGTTCGCATACGTAAGGGGATTCAACAGGGCGAACTCACGTAAAGCGATGGATCTTCCGTAATACCCGGGAACCATCGTCACCCCCATCAGGGCACATACGAACACGATTCCAAGCGTAGGGTTATTGGCAATCTTCACGGCAAGGTGAACGACAAGCGAGATGAACGCTGCCACCAAGAATTGCAAGATGGCCGTCTGCGCGAACACCAGCCAAGCCGGTTTGATAACCGGAGTCGCATATTGAATGTAGCCTATCGGATAGAACAGCGAGCCCGGGCCATTCTTCACAAGCGCGGCGATTATCCCTGGAAGATTGATGGCGAGGACGGCAAGCATTGCAAAAACACTCGCCCATACGCTTGATGCAACAAGTCTACCCAGCTCGCCCATCGGTGCCTGGATGATGAGCTTTTCACGTTTGTTAAGACGCGCGGCAAGGAACGAGACGGCAACGGCCGTTGCGACCCATAGCAAGTACTCCTTCGATCCGTCATAATAGGTGTACTCTCCATCCGATATCTGCAGAAACGGAAGTAGGGGAGAGAGCGGTGCCAAGATAAGACGTCCCGCGGCAAGAGGGTACAGAAGCGCGGGCATGCTTGATGAAGAGGTATAGACACCGTCCTCCCCCGCATTCACAAGCGCATCCGCATAGGATGCTGACAATTCCTGCTCAACACGGGTTATTCCCGACTCGAGGTATTCGACCCGTCCGTCGATGCCAGCCGCGCTCCTGAAGACGGGCAGAGCACAAAGAACCATCAACGCAACAACGACAACACAGAGCGACCTGGAGGAGAGAAGCGACCTAAAGATCGCCTTCGAGATTTTGAGCATATTCATCGCCAACCTTAACCTCATCCAGTCGGAACAGAGGGGCCGAACAAAATGCTCGGCCCTTATTACTTGCCGGCAAAGTCAATTTAACATAAACTGTTAAATAGTAACCTGAGTTTTTTAAATTCTTCGGAGGTTATTATGAGTTCCGACAATCGCACTCCCCGGCTTCATTCCTTCCGCATCGCATGTGCGATAGCCTCTGCGACCCTTTGCGCCACCGCCATCGCACAAGTGGCGTTCTCCTTAAAGCCAGCAATCGAAATGCTCGACAACCCTGTAATTGCAGACTCCCCCGCGTATCCAGCCCTTGCGATCTCGACATTGGTCCCTGCCGTCATCGGTATCGCTACGACCATCCTCAGCGCCGTTCTCGTGTGGACGATCAAGAGCGGAGACCCCTTCAAGAAAGGGTCTGCGACATGCTTGAAGGTGCTCGGCATTCTCTTCGTTGTTCAAGCTGCCACCAGCCTCTACGCCGGCTCACTCAAAACCTCCGTTTCGATGTTTGGCGGCGAGGGGGCCGTCGGCGCCCAAGAGATCGCTTCATCATTCGATTGGACCTCTCTGGTTCTCGGCATCGTCCTGTTCATGCTTTCCCAGCTCTTCTTGTACGCCCGAGAGCTGTACCTCGACTCCGACGAGATTGCGTAAGGAAACACCATGCCCGTAATTGTTCGCCTCGACAAGATCATGGCCGAGCGAAAGATTTCCTCGAACGAACTTGCCGAAAGGATTGGAACCACGCCCGTGAACCTGTCCCGTATTAAAAAAGGGCATATTCGCGGCATTCGCTTCAACACACTCGAGCAGCTATGCCTCGCCCTTCGTTGCCAACCCGGAGACCTTCTCGAAGTCATGAGCGAAGAGGATGCCCGAAAGTAGTTCGGACTCGATTGGTCCGCCGAGGATTAGAGGGCGGTCGTACTCGCCCTGCACACGGGGATGCGAATCGGCGAGGTCTGCGGCCTTCGGTGGTGCGATGTGGATTTCGAGACGGGCCTGATCTCGATCAGACACTCGGTGGCGTACGCGAAGGGAATGGGTTCGTTTATCAAGGACACCAAGACCCATGACGCCAGGGGTATCCCCATCGACCCGGTCGGCCTACTCCCCTTCCTGAAGGAGACCCACGAGATCGACTGCGGAAAGCTGCGCTTGCGCGGCCTTACCGGGGCGGTCGAGATCGGGGACTGCTACATCCTGTCGGAGCCGGGCGCGACCTTCGCGACGACAAGCTATATCCGCAGGGCGTTCAAGACGTTCTCGGAGACCAACGGCCTCATGGGCACCAACGACGAGCTGATCACGTTCCACGGCCTTCGCCACACGTTCGCAACGCAGTGGATCCGCCAAGGCGGCGATATCAAGGCGCTCCAATCGATCCTCGGCCACAAGGACGCCATGGCGACGCTCAACGTCTACGCCGACATCGAGCCCATCTCCAAAATCCATAACATGCTGCGCGCCACGCCGTGCCTTTGGCGCGGGCACCTCGGGCCGAGGGTCGATCCGGGTCCCATGTTCCAACAGAGGATCCAGGAGTCCATCGAGACGCTCCAGGCGTTCGGCTACGGCATCACCGAGCCGGACGACCGAAATATCGCCATACGCGACGTGAAGATGAACAGTTGGCTCTAGCTCACCGAGTACGCGGCAGTGCTGGGCCCATCCCAACTGAGGTCACGGTGGTCCGATAGGGGCGCCGCCCGCGGCATGCGCCGCGGAGCGGTATCCCCTACCGAAGGGCGGGGATGCCCTCCGCTTCCAGTTCGGAATCAGCCGTCGGAGGCGTTCGGCTGACTGCGGGAACGGCCTGTCCGCTCAATGTGTTCGGCTGAGATCGGAAATCAACCCAACACGAGCCGGACACGCGCCAGACGGCTCTTCCCCGTACGGCCTTCCCCCTCATGTTGCAGGCATGTAACGCCGCAGCGAGCGCGCCTTTTTTGCGCCAGACAGGTACAATGATGAACACTGTACCGTAGCGGAGCGCCCCGCGCGCGCCGCAATCACGCGAAAGGGTTTCCCATGGCCGAGATCTCGTCCTCCCGTATCGTCATCACCGTCCTTGGCAAGAACCGCCCCGGCATCGTCGCCGGCGTCACCCGTGTCCTAGGCGAGGCCAACGTCGACATCCGCGACATCACGCAGTCCATTATCGAGGACATCTTCACCATGACCATGCTGGCCGATACCGCCGAGTCCAAGCTCGACTTCGCCGAGCTGCAGAAGGCGCTGGCCGAGGCCGGCGAGCTTTCGGGCGTCAACGTGTCCATCCAGCGCGAGGACGTCTTCAACTTTATGTACCGCCTGTAGCGAGCAAGCCGCTGGGGATAGCCTGACGTGCGCATGCCCATGCAAGTCACCCCGATGCGGCCCGGAGAGGAGCGCGCATGGCCTACGACGCCAAGAAAATCTATTACCGCTTCGATGACCACTTGAGCCGCCTGGTTCTGGATTACGAAGCAAGCCGCCAGATTTCGCCCGAGAGCGAAAGCCTCTACCACGGCCTGCCGACCGACCCTTATGACGAGGGCCTGTTTGTCGAGCACAATGTCAAGCGCGGCCTGCGCAATGCCGACGGCTCGGGCGTGGTCGCGGGCCTCACTCGTATCTCGGATGTGCACGGCTACAACAAGGTCGACGGAAAGGTCGTGCCCGATCAGGGCAAGCTCACGCTGCGCGGCTACAGCATCGAGGATCTGGTCAACAATGCCCAGGCCGAGAATCGCTACGGCTACGAAGAAGTCGCCTATCTGCTTATTACGGGTTCGCTACCCAACAAGGAAGAGCTCGACGGCTTCTGCGAGCGCCTAGGTGCCTTTAGACATCTGAGCGACGAGTACGTCAAAGAGTTCCCCATGACCACGGTGTCGTCGAGCATCATGAACGTGCTCCAGCGCGCCGTGCTGCTGCTCTACGCCTTCGATGCCGAACCAGACGTGATCACGCCCGAGCACGAAATCGACGTCGCCATTTCCATGCTCGCACGTCTCCCGCGCATCGCCGCCTTCGCACACATGGCCTCGGTCGCCAAGCTTCGCGGCTCCGAGGTTCACGTGCCGCACCCCACGCCCGGTCTCTCCACCGCCGAGACCATCCTACAGGTCCTGCGCGGCGGCATGGCGTTCACCCGCGGTGAGGCAATGCTGCTCGACGTTATGCTCATGCTGCATGCCGAGCACGGCGGCGGCAACAACTCCACCTTCGCTTGCCGCGTGCTGTCGTCTTCGGCCACCGACCCGTATTCCGCCTACGCCGCGGCTATCGGCTCGCTCAAGGGCCCGCGCCACGGCGGTGCCAATGCCAAGGTCGTGTCTATGCACGAGGACATCCGCGCACATGTCTCCAATTGGGAGGACGAGGACGAGGTCGCGGCCTACCTGGGCAAGATCCTCGACAAGCAGGCCTTCGACGGCACGGGTCTCATCTACGGCATGGGCCACGCCGTCTATACGCTCAGCGACCCGCGCGCCGAGGTCTGCCGCCGTTACGCGCGCACACTTGCCGCCAAGAAGAACCTGGGCGATGAGTTCGCGCTCATCGAGCGCATCGAGCGCCTGGCCCCGCAAGTGATGCGCGACCACGGCATGACCAAGCCCATCTGCGCCAACATCGACCTGTACACGGGCTTTATCTACAAGATGCTCGGCGTGCCCGAGACGCTCTTTACGCCGCTATTCGCCGTCGCCCGCATGGCCGGCTGGTCGGCACACCGCATGGAAGAGCTCTTCTGCGCGCACCGTATTATTCGCCCCGCCTACCGCCCGGTTATCGAGCCGCTGGAGTACAAGCCACTCGCCGACCGATAGGACGCGGACCGTTATAGATCTTGAGCGTGGCCAGGGCATCGCCGCCTTCGGCCACGCTTTTTATGCCAGTAGAAAGGGCTGCATCAAATGATTGTGTTTTCCGATATGGACGGAACGCTGCTGACGAGCGATAAGCAAATGAGCAATGCCACCTGGGCAATGCTCGACGAGCTCGCACGTCGTGGCATCGAGTTTGTTCCCTGCACGGGGCGTCCGCTGTCGGGCATCTTTGAGCCCATTCTCGCCCATCCCGCCGTGCACTACGCGGTCTGCGCCAACGGCGCCAGCGTCTGGCAGCTCGACGAGGATACGCCCACCGACGCCTCGCGCGCCACGTGCATCTTGAGCCGTCCGCTCGATTGCGGCATTGCCCACCGCATCCATCGCATTGCCGCCGGCCACGATGTGACCTTCGATATCTTCGCGGATGGACAGTGCTTCCTCCCCCGCTCGCTTTACGGGCGCCTGGATGAGTTCTGCGGCGGTGACCCCCACATCGCGGCTTCGCTCAAGCGCACACGAACACCGATCGACATGGATATCGACAGCAAGATCGACGAGGTCGAGACGCTCGAACGTATCGCCATGTACTGGCACGACCCGGCCGATCGCGACGCCATCGCCGCGGCGCTCAACACGCTCGGAGGCATTGAGGTCACGCGTTCGTACGCCATGAATATCGAGGTCATGGGTGAGGGCGCTACCAAGGGGACGGCCCTCACGTGGCTATGCGAATACCTGGGCAAGCGTCTCGCCGACGCCTGGGCGTTCGGAGACAACATCAACGACATCCCCATGCTGCAGGCAGCAGGCCACGGCATGGCCATGATCAACGCCGAGTCCGAAGACCGCGAGGCCGCCGACGCCATCACCGAATACGACAACGACCACGACGGCGTCGCCCGCACCATCATGGCCGCCCTTGCCTAGTCATTAGTCAGTCATTGGGAACGTTCTTAAACGACTAGTCGTTGGGGACACTCTTCGCAAAAAGCTGCAAGGACTGTCCCCCACTGTCGGCAGAAAAGAAACGTCCCCATCTGCCGGATTAGGAGAGACTCTCCAGCACGCGACGGAGCTCATGCTGAACGGCGTGGTCGCGGTTGCAGCCTACGACGCAATCGGCCACCGCCTTGAGCGCGGGGCGCGCGTTTTCCATCGCGCAGCCCGTGCCGACAAAGCGAATGATCTCGTAGTCGTTCATCGAGTCGCCAAACGCCATGACCTCGTCGCGTCCAATGCCGTAATGCTCCGCGAGCTGCGCGATACCCGAGGCCTTCGACACACCAGGCTGCATGGCATCGATCCACGCATTGCCCGAAGGCGCAAAAGTAAAGAGCTGACCAAGTTCGCGCTGTAGCACGTACGCACTGTCCATAACCGCACTGTCGTCGCAAAAGATACTCGCTTTGATGATATTTACGCTGGGATCGGGCAGCTCCCAAATGCGCTCGGCATTGGGAAGGTCCTTATCGACCTCACGCACGAACTTACACTCGTCATCGAGCAGGAAGGACTTGGTTCGGTCAAAGAGCGCAAGATGCAGATTGGGAAACGTCCTGACGGCTTGGGCGAGCCTTCGAATCGCCAGGTGGGAATACACCTCACGGTCTACCATCTTACCGTCGGCGTAGACCTGGGCGCCGTTAGCGGCGACAAAGTCCATCTTGTCGCGAACGGGCGCAAAGAACTCGCACAGGCGATCGTAGCGACGACCTGACGATGCAGCGAAATGCACACCATGCTCGTGTAGCGCCAGAATCAGTTCGTAGGTCTCGGGAGGCACCTGGCCGTTTTCGTCAAGCAGTGTGCCATCCATATCGGATGCAATCAGTTTAAACATAGAAAAGCTCCCTTCGGGCTTGTTGGAATCGAACGTGTATCCGATTCCAACGTACCCAAAGGGAGCTCAAATAAGACTCCGCGGGCGTAAACGTTACAAGGACCTGGCAAATAGTTCACACATGTCAGAGGTCCTACGGTCGCGGCGTCAGGCAGCCCGCCAAAGAGTGTCACCGACGGCTAGACGTTTAAGAACGTCCCCGATGACTAGTCGGCGTAGGTGAAGGTCGTGACGTCGAACATGCCCTCGGGGCGGATGCGGAGCGTCGGGATCACCGGCAGGGGCAGGAAGATGATGCCCATGATGGGGTCGAGCGGCGGCTCAATACCCATGGCGCGCGCCTTGACCATAAAGTCGTCGTGCTGCGCGGCAACGTCCTCGGCCGTGCCCTCGCTCATAAGGCCACCGAGCGCCAGCGGAATGCGCGCCACGACCTCGCCGTTGCGCACCAGCACGTGACCGCCCTGGCCCACGGCTTCAACAGCAGCCATCATATCGGCGGCATTGTCGCCCACCACGCACACGTTGTGCGAGTCGTGGCCGATCGTGGAGGCAATGGCGCCACCGGTAATGGTGAAACCGCGCACCCAGCCGCGACCGATGTGCTTGCCGACGAGCCCCAGGCCAGCGGGGCCGTCGCCATCAGCGCCCTCGGCCTGCAGCGACACGCC
>CABUMU010000069.1 GCA_902492855.1 uncultured Collinsella sp.
AAAGAAGAAACGCAGCTTACGGTACTTCATGCTCCAAGACTGCTCGCTCCACTGGCCCGAGAGCACACCCGCCACGGACTTGGTCTCCTTGGGTAGGCTGGCGTTCTCGCGGCCGTGGAACAGGCTGCCGACCTCGTACAGGTGCACGTTGGGCGTGCCGTGGGCCTCGTTATAGGCCACAGACTGCAGCAGGCCCGGCAGCAGCGAACGACGCATCTCGGTCTGCTCGGCTACCAGCGGGTTCATGAGAACCACGGGGCAGCCGCGGCCCTCGGTGGACATGCCAATCTTCTCCAGGTCACCCGGGGCGGCAAAGCCGAAAGTCGTGGTCTCGTTGAGGCCGCAGGCGCGCAGGATCTCGCCGACCTTACGGGTGAGCTTCTGCTCGCGGGTCAGGCCGCCAATGTGGTTCTTGGCAGCCGGGATGGTCGCCGTCACGCGGCCCATGCCCCACAGGCGCAGGACCTCCTCGATCAGGTCAATCTCGCGCGGCAGGTCGGGGCGGAAGCTCGGCGGGGTAACCATAAAGTCTTCGCCGTCGCGCTCGACGGTGCAGCCCAGGCGGGTGAGCGAGCGCTCGATAAAGTCGGACTCGATGTCGGCACCGCAGATGGCGTGCACGCGGGCCAGGCGCAGCTTGATGCTGTCGATGGTCTTGGGCGCGGGGAACACGTCCACATAGCCGGGGGCGACCTCGCCGCCGGCGATCTCCTCAATCAACGCGCAGGCAATGTTGGCAACATCCACGCAGCCGGTCTCGTCAACCTGGCGCTCAAAGCGAATGGAGGCGTCGGAGATCAGCGAAAGGTCGCGGCTGGTGTGCGAGGTGCGGCCGGCGTTGAAGCAGGCGCTCTCGACCATCACGTCGACGGTGTCGTCCTCAATCTCGGAATCCATGCCACCCATGACACCGGCCAGCGCCACGGGACGCTCGCCGTCGGTGATGAGGCCCATACCGGCGTCGAGCACGCGCTCCTCGCCGTCGAGCGTCGTGAACTTCTCGTCCTGCTGGGCGGCGCGAACCACCACACGACGGTGGCCATCGCGCTCGGCAAAGGTGTCCAGGTCAAAGGCGTGCAGCGGCTGACCGGTGAGCATCATCACATAGTTGGTGATGTCGACGATGTTGTTGTGCGGGCGCACACCCAAGGCGTTAAGGCGCTTGACCATCCAGTCGGGCGACGAGCCGACCTTGACGTTGCGCACGATGCGGGCAACGTAGCGGTCGCACAGGCCCTCGTCGGCAATCTCGACGGAAAGCTCGTCGTCGGTCGCGCGGCCGGTCTCGGCTTTGATGGCGGGCAGCTCAACGTGGAAATCGCGATCGAAGATGGCGCCGGTCTCGCGGGCCATACCGATCATAGACAGGCAGTCGGGGCGGTTGGGCGTGATCTCGCAGTCGAGCACGGTATCACTCGAGCCCACGTACTCGGCAAACGGCATGCCGCAGGGCGTATCCTCGGGCAGGATCATGATGCCGGAGTGGTCGCCACCCAGGCCGAGCTCGCGCGCGGAGCAGTTCATGCCCATGGACACGACGCCGCGAAGCTTGCTCTTCTTGATCTTGACGTCGCCGGGAAGCACGGCGCCAATCATGGCCGTGACGATGTGGTCGCCGGCCTCGAAGTTCTGCGCGCCGCAGACGATCTGCAGCGGAGCGGGGTTGCCGTCGGCGTCGAGGTTCTTGTCACCCACGTCGACCGAGCACACATACATGTGGTCGCTATCGGGGTGCGGGGTCTTGGTGAGCACCTTGGCGGTCACCACGTGGTCGAAGGACTCGCCCACGGTGTCGATCGCCTCGACCTCGGTGCCGGTACGGATATATTCGTCCGAAAGGGTCTTGGGATCCTCCGGAATATCGATCATGGTCTTGAGCCAGTCGTAAGAAACGCGCATCTAACTGGTCTCCTTTCATAAATGCGGCTTTGAGCCGGAAACTGCAACTAAGAAGAAAGCGTTCTAGAACTGGTTCAAGAACCTCATGTCACCAGTCATCAACGTGCGCAGGTCGGGCAGGTCGTAGCGCAGTGCCGCGACGCGCTCGGCGCCAATACCAAAGGCGAAGCCGGTGTACTTCTCGGGGTCGATGCCGCAGTTGATCAGAACGTTGGGGTCGACCATGCCGCAGCCCAGGATCTCAATCCAGCCGCTGTGCTTGCAGAAGTTGCAGCCCTTGCCGCCGCAGACGTGGCAGCTCACGTCCACCTCGCAGCTGGGCTCGGTGAAGGGGAAGAAGTGCGGGCGGTAGCGCGTCTTGCGGTCCTCGCCAAACATGCACTTAACAAAGTAGTCAAGCGTGCCCTTAAGATCGCCAAAGGTGATACCCTCGTCGACGACCAGGCCCTCAATCTGGTTGAACTGCGGCAGGTGACAGGCGTCGGCCGTGTCGGGACGGTAGACAGTGCCCGGGCAGATCATGTAGATGGGCGGCTTCTGCGACTCCATGGTGTGGATCTGCACGCCCGAGGTCTGGGTGCGCAGGAGCACGTCGGACTCGCCATGGGCGTGAGCCTCGGGGTGTGCGACGCTGCCGGGGTTGTTGTCGACCACGTAGAAGGTATCGCGGGCCGAGCGGCTCGGGTGATCCATGGGGGCGTTGAGCGCGGTGAAGTTGTAGTAGGAGGTGTCGACCATGGGGCCGGACTCGACGGTGTAGCCGATGCCGCAGAAGATGTCCTCGGCCTCCTCGATGATCTGCTTGATCAGGTGTTGGTGGCCGATCTGCGGACGGATGCCCGGCAGCGTGATGTCGACGGCATCGTGCTCGAGCGCGCGCTTGAGGGCGGCAGCCTTCATCTCGGTGGTGCGCTCGTCGAGCATGCCCTCGATCAGCTGGCGCATCTCGTTGGCGCGCTTGCCCATCACGGGACGATCCTCGGGGGCGAGCTTGCCCATCATGCGCATCAGGCCGGTGATGCGGCCCTTACGACCGAGCAGCTCAACGCGCGCAGCCTCGAGCTTGGCGGCGTCGTCGGCGCCTGCAACGAGCTCCTTGGCCTCTTCCTCGAGTTTGACCAGATCATCAATCAGACTCATGTCTTCCCTTTCGTCTCTCGCGCATTCGCTTGCCGGGGCGACCGATGCCACTTGGCGCTGCGAAAACGCGGCCCGGTTCGGTAACAAAAAAACCGCCCTCGGGCATGTGCATTGCCCAAGGACGGTTGAATTCCGCGGTACCACCTTGTTTGACCCGGCGGATGTCTGGCCCGCCGCGCCCACTCTGCGCCCCTTATCGCGAGGCTCACGGCTTCCCTACTGGGGCTTCGCCGCCGCTAGCCGCGCGCCCGTTGAGGTCGCTGCTCGGGAGTGAACGCTTAGCCCTTGCCACCGCAGGAAGGCTTGCAGCCCATGACCTTCCCTCTCTTGCCGGCGACGCGACGGGCAAAACCCTCTCCGTCAACGCATTGGGCTATAGGATAACACATTCTGCGAGCATATCGCCGCGTTCCGTTTTGTTCGTGCTGGGTACAAGGCAGGTAGCTGTGCAAACTGGCCGCGCAGCCGCTTACGGCGCTCGGCCTGCGAGATTAAGGATACGGTATGGGAAAGAAGCTCGATAAGAACGCCAAGGCCGCCATGGCAAAGGCTGCCAAGGGCGTCAAGGTTGCTAAAGTCGACAAGGCCGTCAAAAAGTTCCGCAAACTCGAGGGCAAGCTGTGGACTCGCGAGTACCTGCTCAAGATTGCCGAGTTCGATGGAGCGACGATTGCTCCTGCCAACGGCGCCGCAGCGCGCGCCGACGCCATGGGAACCCTTGCCGGCGAGCATCACAAGCTACTGACCAGCGAGAAGTCCGTTGAGCTCGTACGCTCGTTAGCTCGCGAGACGGTTGCAGGCGGACACGTAGACGACCCGCAGCTGCTCGACGAGATCCGTGTGCTCGGTCGCGACCAGCGCGAGGCAAGCGTCATCCCCACCGAGGAGGCCGAGGCCTGGACCAGGCTCACCTGCGAGGCCGATGCCGTGTGGCACAAGGCCAAGACGGCCAATGACTGGGTGAGCTTTGAGCCCTATGTGGATAGGATCGTCGCCCAACTTAAGCATCAGGCCGAACTTATGGACCCCAAGCGCGACCCATACGATGTTTGGCTCGACCAGTACGAGCGCGGCCTTTCCGCCAAGAGCTTCGATGCGTTTTGCGATGAGGTCAAGGCGACGGTCGTGCCGCTCGTGCACGCCATCGGCGAGCGCGGCCAGCAGCCCGATGCCGACTTTTTGCACGCCCGCGTGCCCGAGGGCGCCCAGCGTGCCATGAGCTTCGACCTGATGAAGCTCGTCGGCCTGAACCTGGACGACACCACGCTTGCCTTTACCGAGCACCCGTTTAGCGAGGGCTTCTCGGTGGGCGATGCGCGCATCGCGACGCACATCTACGAGAACGACTGTATCTCCAACGTCTACAGCATCATCCACGAGGCGGGACACGCCATGTACGAGCTGGGCGTCAATCCTGCCTATGCGCGCACCTGTCTTGAGGGTGGTACCTCCATGGGCATCCACGAGAGTCAGAGCCGCTTTTTCGAGAACACCGTGGGTCGCAGCCGCGCCTTTATGGGACCGCTGCTCGAGGTGCTACGCCGCCACGCACCCGAGGTCTACGGCGACGTCGACGAGGACACGCTCTACCACGCCGTGAACATCGCGCAGCCTTCGCTGATCCGCACCGAGGCCGACGAGCTCACCTATCCGCTGCACGTTATGGTGCGCTACGAGATCGAGCGCATGCTGTTTGCCGGCGAGGCCACGGCCAAGGACATCCCCGCGCTTTGGAACCGCTTCATGGATGAGTACCTGGGCATTCCCGTTCCCGACGACACGCACGGCTGCCTACAGGATACGCACTGGAGCGGCGGCTCGTTTGGCTACTTCCCCACGTATGCGCTGGGTAGCGCTTACGACGCCATGTTTGTGCCGGCCATGTGCCGCGACGGTGTCGATCTCAACGGCGCCTGTGCGAGCGGCGACCTGACACCCGTCCGCGCCTGGCTGGGCGAGCACATTTGGCAGTGGGGCCGCGCCAAGGACGCGCCGGAGCTCATAAAGGGCGCGTGCGGCATGTCGTTCGATGCCCGCTACTACTGCAGCTACCTGCAGGACAAGTTCACCACGCTCTACGAGCTGTAAGGCATAACCGACACGCCAACGCAAAGGGGACGCCGCGGAACCAATCCGCAGCGTCCCCTTTCCACCTAGTCGTTTAAGAACGTCCCCAATGACTACCTTACAGAGCTTCCAGCGCGTTGGCGATGCGCTTCATGGCAGCATCGGCGGATGCTTGGTCGGGCGCCTCGGCCAGCACGCGGATAACCGACTCGGTTCCGCTCTTGCGCACGAGCACGCGGCCCTCGCCTGCCAGCGCAGCCTCGGCCTCGGCGATGGCGTTCTGCACGCCCATGTTCTCGAGCGCGGCGTCCTTGTCCGCCACGTGCACGGCCACCTGCGCCTGCGGCAGCAGCTTGCACGGAGCCGTGAGCTGCGAGAGTGTCTCGCGCTCGGCACGAATCACTTCCATCACGCGCAGCGAGGTCATAATGCCGTCGCCTGTACGCTCGATATCGCCAAAGATCGTATGGCCCGTCTGCTCGCCACCCAGGCTGTAGCCGCCCTCGCGCATCTTGGCATACACATGACGGTCGCCCACGCCGCTGGTCACGGCGCTCAGACCGGCAAGCTCCAACGACTTGATCAGGCCAAAGTTGCTGGCGATCGTCGGCACCACGGTACCGCCCGAAAGGCGACCGTGCTTGTTCAGATACACGCCGCACACGTACAGGATCTGGTCGCCGTCTACCACGCGACCGCGCTCGTCCACAGCCAAGCAGCGGTCGGCATCGCCGTCGTAGGCAAAGCCCACATCCAGGCCCTGCTCCACCACGTGGCGCTGCAGGCGCTCCATATGCGTGGAGCCGCAGTCGACATTGATGTTAAAGCCGTCGGGCGCGGCATTGATCACGCGCACATCGGCGCCCAGTGCGTCGAACACCGGCTTGGCCACCGAGGATGCCGAGCCGTTGGCGCAGTCGATACCGATCTTGACGCCCTGCAGCGAAAAGTTCGCACTGGCGATGAGCGAGGCAATGTAGCGGTTGCGACCCTGCATGTAGTCCACCGTGGCGCCGATATGGTTGCCCGTTGCCAGCGGCACCTCGCTCTTGCCATCGATGTAGTCCTCAATGAGCTCCAGCACGTCCTCGTCCATCTTAAAGCCGTCGCTGTTGACAAGCTTAATGCCGTTATCGCAAAACGGGTTGTGGCTCGCGCTGATCATGATGCCGCAATCGAAGCAGCCTTCCACGGTCTGATGCGCTACGCCCGGCGTGGGGATCACGTGCAGCATATAGGCGTCCGCACCGCTCGCGACCAGGCCGCTCACCAGCGCCGCCTCGAACATGTAGCTCGAACGACGCGTGTCCTTGCCCACGATCACGCGCGCCTTAGCACTGCGGTTGGCACCGTAATACCAGCCCACAAAACGGCCAATCTTATAAGCGTGCTCTACCGTCAGCCCAACGTTGGCCTCACCGCGAAAGCCGTCGGTGCCAAAGTACTTCATGCGCTCTCCTTACAAAATAGGGGCGAACAGATTGCCTGTCCGCCCCAAAATGGTACTCGATTATCTGCGCTACCAGAAAAACCCTACGCCGACGCGCTGTCGCGAGCCGCCTGGCATGTAGGGGTCTGACGCAGCGTAAGCGGCTTGTCCCCCGCCTCGGCCGACGTGGTCAGCGTATACGTGATCGTCGTCGTCTCGCCAGCATGCAGGTCAACGGTGCCCGAATAGAAGGGGATTCCATGCCACGTAGCGGCACCAAGACCAAACTGGGTACCCTCAACCGTAAGGTCACTGATGTTGCCACCCGTCGGGGCAAACAACGAGACATTCAGACGCTCGTCGTCACGCGCGGCATCGGGTGCGCTCGCCGCAACGTAGTCGGGCAGCTTGCCAGCCTCCTCCTGCGTCATGATGTTCGTCAGGGTAACGGTGATGCGATAGGAGCACGTGCCGTCGCCGTTCTTCACGCCCTGACCAATCTGAGTGTCGGCGTTCAGATACCAGTCGAGCTTGGAGAAGCTCAGGTTGTTAAAGTAAACGCCGGCAACGGGATCGGCACTCGGATCATCCGGATCGGGCAGCGAAGCGTCAATGCCCGTCTCTTTGATGGCATTCTGCTCATCATCGTTTCTCATCCACGCGATCAGGCGGCCCTCTTCGGCACCGCGCTCAACGGCGCTGACAAGCTTCGTAACATCGACATCGCCGATACCGCCAAGGATCTTGTCGAAGGCAGCGCTGGCGACGGATGCAAAGATGCCGTCAGACTCCTCGACCGGATAGTTCCAGTACACATCGTGCATGAGGACCTTTGCGGCGTTGGCGCCGTCGACAACCGTTCCGTCGGGCAGTGACACGTTACCGACCAGGCCCAGCAGATACTGCAGGAACACCGGGTCGATACCGATGACGCCATCAACGTCCTGTCCATACTGGGACTTCCACAGCGCGGCGACACGCTGCGAGTTGCGGGGCCAATCAGGCGAATAGGTATTGCCCGAGTTGTACAGGTTGCTGTGGTTGCCGAACAGCGCCTCATCCTCTTCGTCGACGCTCTCGACTGCCTCATCCTCACTGAGTCCAATGCGGGGAACAAACTCGCCAATCGACATCTGGCCGTCAGTGACCGAAATCAGGCCCTGCGAACCGCCAAAGCCGCCGCAGGCACGAATCTCGACGTTGTTCATGGCGTACACAAGGTAGTTGCGCGTCTGGCCGTTGGCGCCGAGCATCTGGGGAAGGACGGGGGCGACCTTCTCCGCCGCGTCAACCGCGCCGTTGAGGGTGGCAAAGCCGTCCTTGGCCTTATCGACCAGCTCGGTCACCTGGGAAATATGAGTATCGCCAATGCCCTGGACCTTCTCGTTGGCGCTCTTGAACACCTTCGAGCTGCTGGAAAGCGAATCGGCGACCGCCTGCAGCGCGGACACGTTAATCATGCCATCCTGGAACAGCTTGCCGGGCGTGGCCTGAGAAAGGTTGTCGGCCATGGGAACCAGCGCGTTGCTCGAGACATCGGACAGGGCGTCAATCATGGTGCGGGCTGCGTTGATGTCACTGCCATACACCGGGATAAACGAAGCCGCCGTCCACAGCGGGCTCGAAGTCTCCGCCTTCATGCTGTCGCAGAGCTCATCAATCTTCTTCGCGTCGTCAGGCAGCGTCGAAAAATCGCCCGACGTGACCTTGTCCTTAAGGCCACCGACGATCTCGACAGCCTCCTTCGCTTCGCTCTTTACGGTCTTTGCCGAGTTAAGCAGCATAAAGCCGCTCGCGCCAAGCGCAACGAGAAGCACCGCGACTACAGCGGCAATAATGGCGCCAGTGTGACGCTTCTTGCCCTCGCCCTTGCGATGGCGATGACGGACCAGACCGTCAGAGGTCGAACTCGACGAAGCGTCGCTACCGTAGTTCAAGCCAAAATCGTAATAATCTTCCTTGGATCCCGAGCCCGCAAACTCGGCACCGCTATCATCCAGGCGGGCGAACGTGCCAGTCTCGGAGGCGCCGGTGTAGATCGTGCCAAGGTTACCCGTAAGCCCCGCGCCACCGGCAGAGGGAGTATTGTTGGCGGCCTTGCCGGCATTAACGTTGCCGGCGGCATTCGCGGCGTTGACAGCACCTGCGTTGTTCGCAGGTACTGAAGGAGCCCCGCTCGGCTGCGACGCGGAGGTTGCACCGCCCGCAAAGACATTCCCTCTTGCACGGCCGGTCTTTTTTGCCTTTTGAGACTGCTCGTACAGAGCGGTAAACATCGCCGTCTCGCCCGGGGACACGCGCTTACCGGAACCGCCCTGTCCAGCGCCGCCCGGCGTGCCGGCCTTACCAGCCCCGTTCGGACGCGGCGGAACTGCAGGGCGGCCGCTATCGCTGCCCTTAAAGTGATTACCAGCCATAAAGAAATCCTCGCAATTGAGTCGCAATGAAAAAGTCCATAACGTTACTAGTTTATGGCATTTTGAGCATCGACAGCTAAACTCCAGACACGGACATCAATTGGCGAAAATGCGGCACAACACCTTTTCTGTCTTGGCGGCGGCGCTAGCTACACCGTGAGGAACATCATCACGATGATCATGGCAAAGCCGATAAGGTCGGTCGGCAAAAACACCGTCCCCAGCATAACGGCGCTGGTGATGGTCGCCGAAACCGGCTCCACAGTTCCGATGAGGCTCGCGCGCACCGAGCCGATGTCCTTAACGCCCTGCATATAAAGCATGTAAGCAAAAAACGAGCCGATAACCACGAACACCGCGAGCGCCTCGATGCCGGCAGCGTCGAGCGCCGGCATATGCGCCCAGGGCCGCACGAAGACGCACGAGACCACGCCCGCCGTGAGCATTGCCGAGCCCGTGACGATGGGGCTGCCGTATTCGGGCAGGATCTTGGCGGGGATCACCGCCATACACGCGGCGCTGACCGCACACATAAGACCTGCTGCCAGGCCAAGCGACGAGATATTCAGGCTGGTGGGGTCGCCGCCGGTGGCGATTAAAAAGGTTCCACCCAGAGCCAGGCCAATGCCGATGACTTCGCGAGTACGCGGCATGCGGCGATCGGTCACGCAGGCGTAGCCCATGATGATAACGAGCTGCAGGCACTGGAGCACCGTCGCGGTTCCGGCGTTCGTCAGGCGCACGGCCGAAAGATAGCAAAACTGGTTGAACAGCAGGCCAAAGGCGGTAAAGAGCAGCAGCTGCTTGCGATCGGCGGGTGTGGTCCAGAGCTTAATCAGGCGCTCGCGGTCGCGCGTAACAACCACGGCCATAAAGAGCAGGCCGGCGAGAATCTGACGCACGCTCATAAGCCACAGCGTATCGACATGGTAGGTATCGAACAAAAAACTCGCGCTGGTGCCCGAGAAGCCCCAAAACGAACCGCCCACCAGCGTAGCCAAGACGCCCGTGATCATCTTGCGCGTCGAAGCGCTGTTCAGGCGATCGCGCCATGCGCGACGGGTGTTGCGGCTGAGCTCGTCGGTGCCCTCGGGCACATCAATGTTCGATATATCGGTCATCGGCACCGAAGCACCTGCGCCTTCGACCTGCTCGACACACTCTTTGCTCATTCCACTCCCCCGAAACAGCCTGGAAACAATTCGGCTTATCTTACCACGGCGAAGTCACCAGCTGGAGGCTTGTCCGCTTATCGGTAGGACAATTCCGCAGGCGTCTTTCCATAGCTCGATACCGCAATGGCCTTGCATTATGCGACAGCCAAATCGCGGCAGCAGGCTCTTTTGAAAT
>CABUMU010000070.1 GCA_902492855.1 uncultured Collinsella sp.
AGGCCACTTAATGTGGCCTTCGTCTTGCGCAGGACTGTAGAGCAGGAAACCTTATGCCTCGCCCGCGGTCCCGGACCAACTTACTTCAAACCGCAGCTACGACAGCGCCACGCCGCCGAGCCAGCCCCAACGCACGCCAGAGCCAGTGCCATAGAAGCTAATAAACGAATCAAGCGACTTAGACGTAATGGCACCCTCGTTGCTCATAACGATGCCGCCGCCAACGTAGATACCCACATGACCGTAGATAAGGCCCGGAGCACCCGTGCCGCTGTGCGAGGAATCGGCCACGATCATGCCCACCTGCAGCGCCGAGCGGTCGGAGCTATAGCACCAGGCGTTAAACATGTCGCACGCATTGCCTCCAAAGTAGCCAACGCCGGCGTTACGGAAGACATTGGTGACCCACGCCGCGCACCAGTTCTGACCCGGCGAAGGCGTGGAGTAGCACGCGTTGACGACAGCCTGCTGTTTGCCCGAGCCGGCATTCTGCTGCGGAGTTCCGGGCGCGTACGATCCACCACCCGAGCTCGAACCACCCGAGTAGGAATTGTTCTTGTTCGCGGCAGCCGCGGCAGCGGCAGCCTTCCTAGCGGCCTCCTCAGCCTGGGCGGCAGCGAGGATCTCGGAATCGCGCTGAGCCATGAGCTCCTTGACGTCGTCGGAAAGACCGTTCAGCACGGTCTGGACTTCTTGCTGCTTGGCCTGCATGTCCTGCATCTGGGCAGTCTGCTGGTCCTTGAGCTTCTCTAAGTCGGCCTTCTGCGACTCAAGCTCGGTCTTTTGCGCATCGAGCTCTTCCTGGATGGTCTGAATGTCCTCGATGGCGTCGCGGTCGCTCTTGTTGATCTTCTCAACGTAATGCGCGTTGGCGACGAGTTCCTCAAACGAGCCAGAGGCCAGCAGCAGCGACAGGATGTTCGTGCCGCCGGACTTGTAGCTGGCGGCCACGCGATCGGAAAGGTCGTTGCGCTTCTTCTTGAGCTCGGCCTTCTTTTCATCGATCTGGGCCTGCGTGTCGTCAATCTTGCCCTGGACATTCTCGATGTCGTTGAGGGTCTGGGCATTCTTGTTGGCCAGCGCCGCATACTCATTTGCGATGCTGTCGAGCTGGGCCTGAACCTCGTCGAGCTGGGCCTGGGCGGCATTCAGTTTATCGGTGGTTTCTTTGGAAGCCTCCGCCGCATGGGCGCGAGCGGGCAGGCCAAAAAGAACTGCCGCAGAAGCGGCGCCGAACAGGGCCTTGAGGGCAGTGCGGCGCGAGAGCTCCTGGGAAAGGATAGAATCGCTGTTTGGTGACATATGTACTCCGTTACATGCTTATTTATATGTCGCTCAACTCATACATATTAGCGTACATATGGCGCGTCCCAACGATTTCCACGAACGGCAGGAAACTACAAGGTCAGCGGCTCGTAAGCAAATGTCAAAGATCAGGTTATGCGTACGCAAGCTCTTCTATGAGTACGTTAACATAGTCCTCTGCTTTTCCTACAGCGCACGATTTGGGCGTCCCTGCCTGCGGTATACTCCCCTGAAGAAGTGTTCCTGATTCGATAGGAGACTACATGTCCAAAGCACTCGACCCCAAAGACACCTGCGTCCTCGTTACCGGTGGCGCCGGCTTTATCGGCTCGCACACCGTCGTTCAGCTGCTCGAGGGTGGCTACCAGGTCGTCATCGTCGATGATCTCTCCAACTCCAGCGCCGTCGCCGTCGACCGCGTCAAGACCATCGTGGGCGACGAGGCCGCCAAGAACCTCACCTTCTACGAGGCCAACGTGCTCGACCGCGATGCGATGAACAAGATCTTCGATACCCATCAGATCGACCGCGTCATCCACTTTGCCGGCTTTAAGGCCGTCGGCGAGTCGGTGAGCAAGCCCGTCGAGTACTACCACAACAACATCGAGAACACCCTGGTGCTCATCGACGTCATGCGCAACCATGGCTGCAAGTCCATCATCTTCTCGAGCTCCTCGACCGTCTACGGCGACCCGGACAACCCGCCCGTCACCGAGGAGGATCCTAAGAAGCCCGCGACCAACCCCTATGGTTGGACCAAGTGGATGATCGAGCAGATCCTTATGGACGTCCACACCGCCGACCCCGAGTGGGACGTCGTGCTGCTCCGTTACTTCAACCCCATCGGCGCTCATCCGTCAGGCCTGATCGGCGAGGACCCCAACGGCATCCCCAACAACCTGGTGCCCTATGTCGCCCAGGTTGCCGTGGGCAAGCTCGAGGCCGTTCAGGTCTTTGGCAACGACTACCCCACCCCCGACGGCACCGGCGTGCGCGACTACATCCACGTGTGCGATCTGGCCTCTGGTCACGTTGCCGCCCTTAACTGGATGAACGGCAAGACCGGCGTCGAGATCTTTAACCTGGGCACCGGCACCGGCACCTCGGTACTCGAGGTCATCGCCGCCTTCTCCAAGGCTTGTGGCAAGGAGCTGCCCTACGTGATCCGCGAGCGCCGCGCCGGTGACATCGCTGCCAACTGGTGCGATGCCTCCAAGGCCGAGCGTATGATGGGCTGGAAGGCCCAGTACGACATCGCGGACATGTGCCGCGATAGCTGGAACTGGCAGAGCCACAACCCCAATGGCTTCGCCGACGCCGAGTAGCAAAAACCTACATACCGCTCTTGCCCCGATCTCACGTTGTGAGGTCGGGGCTTTTTCATGGCATGTAACCATTCGCCGAAAATCGACCAACTTTTTTATCTTGCCTGTACATGTTTAAACAACATGTTTTACAATAGGCGTATCGAATCAGAACATCGGAGGCGGACTGCACACCCATCGGCAGGCCGACCCCACAACAAGAAGGTTGGTGAGCGCATTCATGGAGCGTGCAAGCGGCGTCCTCATGCCCGTCTCATCTCTGCCCGGACCATACGGAATCGGCGGCTTTGGCTGGAATGCCTACGATTTCGTCGATTTTCTCGCCTCGTGCAAACAACATTACTGGCAGATTCTGCCCCTCACGACGACCAGTTATGGCGATTCGCCCTATCAGTCGTTCTCGGCCCGCGCAGGCAACCCCAACTTTATCGACTTTGCCGAGCTTATCGAGGCAGGGTATCTGGAGCAGCGCGATATCGATGGCGTGCACCTGGGTTCTGACCCCAGCAACGTCGACTACGGTGCCATCTTTGGCGGCCGCCGACAGATTCTCGACCGCGCCGCCGAGCGCTTTGCCGCCGACAAGCCGGCCGATTTCGATGACTTTATCCAGGCCAACGAGGACTGGCTCATCCCCTACTGTGAGTTCATGACCGTCAAAGAGGAGTGCGGTCTCAAGGCGTTTTGGGAGTGGCCCGCGGAGCTCCGCACCCGCGGCGAGGCTTCCGCCAAGGTCTGCGCCGACCATCCGGCGCGTATGCTCTACCACCAGATGACGCAGTACTTCTTCGATCGCCAGTGGAGCCGCCTCAAGGCCTATGCCAACGAGCGCGACATTCTCATCATCGGCGACCTGCCCATCTATGTCTCGCGTGACTCCGTCGAGATGTGGGCGACGCCTGAGCTCTTTAAGATCGACGCCGCCGGCAATCCCGTGAGCGTCGCCGGCACATCGCCCGACCAGTTCTCGGCCACCGGCCAGTACTGGGGCAACCCCATCTACGACTGGGACGCCATGGAGTCCGACGGCTTTTCCTGGTGGGAGGGCCGCATTCGCGCCGCCCTCGACATGTACGACGTCATCCGCCTGGATCACTTCCGCGGCTTCGAGGCCTATTGGGAGGTGCCGTTCTCCTCGCCCGATTCGTCCTACGGTTCGTGGACGCAGGGGCCCGGCCTCAAGTTCTTCAAGACGCTCGAGAAAAAGCTCGGCACGCTGCCCATCATCGCCGAGGACCTGGGCTTCCTCACCCCCGGCGTCATCGACATGCGCGACAACTCGGGCTTCCCCGGCATGAAGATCCTGCAGTTTGCCTTTGAGGGCACCAACTCGTACTACCTGCCGCATAACTACATCGCCAACACCGTCGCCTATGTGGGCACCCACGACAACGAGACGGCGCGCGGTTGGTTTGAGGGAACGGCCACCCCGCGTCAGCGCGAGCAGGCAGCCCTGTACACCCATCAGCAGGCCGGCGAACCCATGACAGATGCACTCAATCGCACCATCGCCGCCAGCGTGAGCGACACGTGCATCTACACCATGCAGGACCTGCTCAACTTGGGCAACGAGGCGCGCATCAACACCCCTGCCACGCTGGGCGGCAACTGGACCTGGCGCATGCTCGACGGCGCCATCACCCGCGAGCTCGAGCACAAACTCACCGACTGGACCGAGACCTACTTCCGCATCCCATCGGAAGCCGAAATCGAGCTTCCTCAATAGGAGCTACCGCGCCCGACCCCTCCCCACCGTGCGGACGCGCTTGCTTTTCCCGCGCGAGGCCACCCCAATCCCCTCGCGCGGGCTTCTTATGAATTGCAGACATGAAACAACCCATCACAGGAGAAAACATGCCCCGAATTAACCTCATGGAACTCGCCGAGCAGTCTTTTGGCACCTCGCTCGAGCAGCTCGACGACCGTCGCATTTACAAGCTGCTGGTCAAACTCGTGCAGGAGCGCTCCGCCGCCCGCCCGCTCAACAACGGCAAGAAAAAGCTCTATTACATTTCCGCCGAATTTTTGATCGGCAAGCTGCTCATCAACAATATGATCGACCTCGGCATCTACGACGAGGTTAAGGACCAGCTCACCGCCGCAGGCCACGACCTCAACAAGATCGAGGAGTTCGAGGTCGAGCCGTCACTCGGCAACGGCGGCCTGGGCCGCTTGGCCGCATGCTTCCTGGATTCCATCGCCACGCTGGGCTTGACCGGCGATGGCGTGGGCCTCAACTATCACTACGGTCTGTTCCGTCAGCGCTTTGTCGACAACCAGCAGAAGGCCGTCCCCGACGAGTGGCTCGGTGAGCAGGACATCCTAGTCGACGATGACCGCTCCTACACCGTCGAGTTCGGCGATTTTGCCGTTACTTCCAAGCTCGTCAACATCGATGTGCCCGGTTACGGCCAGCCCACCAAGAACCGCCTGCGCCTGTTCGACCTGGCGAGCGTCGACGACGGCCTGGTCCCCGGCAGCTCCATCGACTTCGACAAGACCGAGATCGCCAAGAACCTCACCTTGTTCCTCTACCCCGACGATTCCGACGAGCAGGGCCGCCTACTTCGCATCTATCAGGAGTACTTCATGGTGAGCAACGCCGCCCAGCTCCTGATCGACGAGGCCGTCGAGCGCGGCAGCAACCTGCACGATCTGGCCAACTATGCCGTGGTCCAAATTAACGACACGCACCCCACCATGGTCATCCCCGAGCTCATTCGCTTGCTCACCACCGAGCATGGCATCGAGTTTGACGAGGCCGTGACCATCGTACGCTCCATGGTCGCCTACACTAACCACACGATTCTTGCCGAGGCGCTCGAGAAGTGGCCGCTCGCCAGCCTGCAGAAGGTCTCCCCTGCCATCGCCGACATTATCGTCAAGCTCGATGAGATCGCGAAGGCCGAGCACGATGACCCACGCGTCGCCATCATCGACGAGCACGACACCGTCCACATGGCTCACATGGACATCCACTTTGGCTTCTCCATCAACGGCGTAGCCGCCCTCCACACCAAGATCCTGGAGGACACCGAGCTTCATCCGTTCTACGAGATCTATCCCAAGAAGTTCTCCAACAAGACCAACGGCATCACCTTCCGCCGCTGGATCCATGGGGCCAACCCCGCGCTCGCCAGCCTGCTCGACGATGTGATCGGCACCGACTGGCGCAGCACCGGCGATCTGAGCAAACTCGCCAAGTTCGCTGACGACAAGGACGTTCTTGAGCGCCTGGCCGCCACCAAGGTCGAGGCCAAGGCCATCATGCGCCAGTTCATGGCGCTCGAGCAGGGCGTGACCATTCCCTCCAACGCCATCATCGATGTCCAGGTCAAGCGCATCCACGAGTACAAGCGCCAGCAGATGCTCGCGCTCTACATCATCTGGAAGTACCTCGATATCAAGAACGGCAACAGACCTAAGCACCCCATCACCATCATCTTTGGCGGCAAGGCGGCGCCTGCCTACACTATCGCACAGGACATCATCCATCTGATCCTGACGCTATCGCAGTGGATTGCAAACGACCCCGACGTGGCTCCCTACCTGCAGGTCGTCATGATCGAGAACTACAACGTCACCGCCGCCGAGCGCGTGATTCCCGCCGCTGACATCTCCGAGCAGATCAGCCTGGCCTCCAAGGAGGCGAGCGGCACCTCCAACATGAAGTTCATGCTCAACGGCGCCCTAACCCTGTGCACGCTCGACGGCGCCAACGTAGAGATTGCCGAGCTCGTGGGCGACGAGAATATCTATACCTTTGGTGCCTCGTCCAAACAGGTCGAGCAGCTCTATGCCGACGGCACCTATGACGCCGGTGTGCTCTACCGCAAGCCCGGCATTAAACTGCTGGTGGACTTCATCACCAACCCGGCCTTTATGGCGACCGGCAACGTCGAGCGCCTGCAGCGCCTGCACGATGACATTAAGGGCAAGGACTGGTTTATGGCCCTGCTCGACATCGAGGAGTACATCCAGACCAAGGAGCGCGTGTTGGCCGACTACGAGGACCAGGACGCCTGGATGCGCAAGACGCTCATCAATATCGCCAACGCCGGCACCTTCTCGTCTGACCGCACGATCTCCCAGTACAACGACGAGATTTGGCACCTGAGCTAATTTCGCTTCCCTTACCCATCCTCTTGAGAAACGGAGTCGTGGCAACACGGCTCCGTTTTTTGTGCCCGCACGTTACCCTGCGACCCAACTCGGCCAAACAATCTCGATCTGTAACAACTACTCGGTAAAAACGGTCCCAGCTGTTACAGATTGAGACATACCGGCCCCTCCCCTTGGGTTTATCTCGATCTGTAACATCTAGCAGCTGAAATTCACCTTTGGTGTTACAGATTTAGATGAAATGGTTAGCTCAGCAGAACCGTCTCGATCTGTAACATCTAACGTCCGAAATCAGCCTCACCCGTTACAGATCGAGACAAACGACCGGTCAGACAGCCCCAACACAAAGAAAGGCTCCCCTCTCGCCCAGTGAACGGGAGGGGAGCCTTATATGTGACCGCGGCAAAAGGATGGCAATACCGCAGTCGCCCAAAGGGAGGGCCTGGATGCACCGGGCCTAGATAAGGTTCTTGCCAGACACCTTATCGAAGAGATGGGTCGCGTTCTTCTCAAACTTGAACCAGATGTTGTCGCCAGCCTTGAGCGCGCCCTTGGCCTCGAGGTCGACGACGGGGATAATCAGGACAAACTGGCCGTCGGGAGCAGTCACGTGGACATGCTCGGTCGAGCCCATGAGCTCGGTCACCTCGACGGTACCCTGGAGCGCGCCCTCCTCGCCCTTGTCGGCAAGCAGGATCTGCTCGGGACGCACGCCGGCCGTAATCTCCTTCACGTCGCCGCCGTCCCAGTTGAGGGCAAGCTGAGCGCAAGTCTCGGGAGCGAGCGCCACGTTCATATCCTCGGTCTTGACGGTAAAGCCGTTGCCCGAACGCACCAACTGGGCATCGAAGAAGTTCATCTGCGGCACGCCGATGAAGCCGGCGACGAAGATGTTCGCGGGATGGTTGAAGACCTCCTGCGGCGTGGCGATCTGCTGGACAACGCCGTCCTTCATGACCACGATACGGTCACCGAGGGTCATAGCCTCGGTCTGGTCGTGAGTAACATAAATGAACGTGCCCTTGATCTCGTGGCGCAGCTTAATGAGCTCGGCACGCATCTGGTTACGAAGCTTGGCGTCCAGGTTGGACAGCGGCTCGTCCATCAGGAAGACCTTGGGGTCACGCACGATGGCGCGGCCGATAGCGACACGCTGGCGCTGGCCGCCGGAGAGCGCCTTGGGCTTACGGTCGAGGTACTCGGTAATGCCCAGAATCTCGGCAGCAGAGCGAACCTTGCGGTCGATCTCGTCCTTGGGAACCTTCTTGAGCTCGAGCGTAAATGCCATGTTCTCGTACACCGTCATATTGGGGTACAGAGCGTAGCTCTGGAACACCATGGCGATGTCGCGGTCCTTGGGCGCCACGTCGTTGACACGCTTGCCGTCGATGAGCACATCGCCCGAGGTAATGTCCTCCAGGCCGGCGACCATGCGCATCGTCGTGGACTTACCGCAGCCAGAGGGGCCAACGAGGACGACGAACTCCTGGTCGTGAACGGTGAGGTTGAAGTCCTCTACAGCGAGCACACCGTCCTCGGTAACCTTGAGGTTGTGCTTCTTCTCCTCGGTCTTCTTCTTTTTGCCAAAGAAGCCCTTCTTTTTTGGCTCGTTGTTGGGATACACCTTCTGAACATGTTTGAGAACGATCTCGGCCATGTCTCTACCTTTCGATATGCGGCGCCGCGCTGAGGGGCGCCGCAGAAACTTGCAAAACAGTTACGGTATCAGCCCTTGACGGCACCTGCCACCACGCCGTCGATGATGTACTTCTGACAGAGGATGTACATGATAACGATGGGGATAACGACCATCATGATGCAGGCCATCATGGGGCCGAGCTCGACGTGGCCGTAGCCGCCGCGGAAGTACTGGATCAAGATAGGAATGGTCTTGTACTTGGTGGAGTCGAGCGTAAGGTAGGGCAGCAGATAGTCGTTCCAGACCCACATGGTCTCGAGGATGCCGACCGAAAGATAGGTGGGCTTCATGATGGGAAGGACGATCTTAAAGAACACCTGGACCGGGTTGCAGCCGTCGATCATGGCCGCCTCTTCGATCTCGAGCGGAATGTTCTTTACAAAGCCGGCGAACATAAAGACCGCCAGGCCCGCGCCAAAGCCAAGGTAGATAAAGCAGATGTTGAACGGCGTGTTGAAGCCGATGCGGTCCGCCAAATTGGACAGCGTGAACATGAGCATCTGGAAGGGCACGACCATCGAGAACACGAACAGGTAATAGAAGAAGTTCGAAATCTTGCTGTTGACGCGCACTACGTACCAAGCGCACATGGAGCAGCACACCAAAATCAGAACGACCGACGTGACCGTGATGATGAGCGAGTACATAAACGCCGAGGCAAAGCCCTGCTCGTTAAGAGCGTGCACGTAGTTTGCAAGGCCGTTGAACGTCTCAGGCGTAAGCAAATCGAACGCCGTGGTGGTGCTGATTGCAGTTCCCTTTTTAAAGGAATTGAGCGCAATCATGAACACGGGGTAGATCCACGCGAGCGACAGAATCGTAAAGAAAATCGAGAGCGCGCGGTTAATAGCCTTATCGCGTTTCATTACTGCTGCACCTCCTTGGACCTCGTGGCCTTAAGTTGGATCATGGAGATTGCTACGACCAGGATGCAGAAGATAACCGCCTTGGCCTGACCGATGCCCTGCCATGCGATACCGGCACGCGAATAGAACGTGTTGTAGATGTTCAGGGCGAGCATCTCGGTGGAGTGCGCGGGGGCGCCGCCGGTAAGGGCGAGGTTCTGGTCGAACAGCTTAAAGCCGTTGGTGATGGACAGGAACAGGCAGATGGTGATGGTCGGCATCAGGTTAGGGATCTTAACCTTCCAAAACGTCTGCCATGCCGTAGCGCCGTCGACCTTGGCGGCCTCGATGTAGTCGGACGGAATGGACTGCAGACCAGCGATGTAGATGATCATCATGTAGCCGACCTGCTGCCACAGGGTCAGGATGATAAGGCCCCAGAAGCCAGCAGCAGAGTTAAGAGCGATGAGCTGGGCGCCCACGTTGGAGAGCAGGCAGTTGATCAGAATCTGCCAGATATAGCCCAGCACGATGCCGCCGATCAGGTTAGGCATAAAGAAGATCGTACGGAAGATGTTGGTGCCTTTGAGCGCCTTGCGGGTGAGCGCCTGCGCAATGGCCAGGGCGATCACGTTGATGAGCACCGTCGACAGGAAGGCAAACGCCACGGTAAAGAAGAACGACGTGGAGAACTGCGGATCGGACAGCGCGCGCACGTAGTTCTCGATACCGACAAAG
>CABUMU010000071.1 GCA_902492855.1 uncultured Collinsella sp.
AAATCGGTAGGTCCGATCTGGCATCGACCCTGTTTGGTAACCAGATCTTTCGGAGATGAGCGCAAATAGTTCAACGCCCGACTTTCCCGACACTACCCATGCGTTGCCGCGTTCGAACTCGCGAGCTACGCCGCTCAGGCAAAAGAGTTCAGCAACTTCCGATCCTTCTGCTCCGTAATCGTTAACGGCATAGTCGAAGCAATCCCCGAGGTTGTTCATTGCGTCCTCAAGGTAATATACGGGATATGTCCTACTCGGCCCACGATCCGTTAACTCTTGGATCATTTAAATCAACCCTCCCTGCCATCAAATCCCTAATGTCGACACCATCAGAGTCAAATCCGTTTACCGTATCCAGGTACTTTCGTCGAGCGTTCTGTTCTCGCTCAAATCGTTTGGGATAAAACTCAGCTCCCGAAGCCTGCTTCCAATCGCGGAACTTAATCGCCGAGAACGCACGCTCACTCATAAGCGCATATTGAATGCCCAAATCCCCCAAAAACATAATGCGCTGCAATTGCCTGAGCGAGATCATGCCGTTGACAAACTGTCTTGCAAACGAGAAATAGGAATCGTCTGCACGATAGCCTCGAATAACGTCATAGGGAGAAATATCAATCAGGCAGTTATCCAGCAGATAACGAAGCCCCTCGCGTGCTACTGGCGTTGAAACATTGAACTCTCTGTTATTCGCCAGAATTGCAAGCCAGTTGAGAATCGAGAACTCACCTGATTCCAAATCCAAAATCGCAAGGCCATCTAAATCAAGCTCATATCGATTGGCAATGCCATCAGACTCGGTCCGACATGCCCACTCCATTGCCATTTCCTCATGCGGTGTGCAATAAAACCCGCGCCCATAGTCATTGAATTGCCTGCATTTATCCAACGATGGATGCTCGACAACAACCTCCGACCCGTGCCAAAGCTCCATATCGACCTCCTAAAAAATATCACCCCAGTGATAGTTTACCAATAACTATCACTGGGGTGATATGAACGGGGGCTTTTGACGGTTTAACCCTGACTAGAGGCAGGCCTCGGCGATGCGCTTTTTTAGTTCGTCGATACCCACGCCGGTCTGGGAGCTTGTGATGATTACGTTCTCGGCCGGAACGTTGAGCTGCTTTTTGATGGCTGCTGCCTGGCGGGCCTGCTGGGTGCGGCTGAGCTTGTCGGCCTTGGTGAGGCAGACGATAAAGTTGAACTCGTTGCCCTGTAGGTAGTCGATCATGTCGTGGTCGAGCTTGCTGGGGTCGTGACGAATGTCCACCAGTGAGACGACCAAGTTAAAGCTGCGCTCGGAGTCGAAAAAGTCGCCGATAAGCTCGGCCCAGCGGTCGCGCTCGGCCTTGGAGCGACGGGCGAAACCGTAACCCGGCAGGTCCACGAAATGCACGTCATCGGCCTCAAAGAAGTTGATGTTGCTCGTCTTGCCCGGCGTACTGGAAACCTTGACTAGGTTCTTGCGGCCAAATAGCTTGTTCATAATCGACGACTTGCCCACGTTGGAGCGGCCGACAAAGCTCACCTCGGGGCAGGTGGACTCGGGGATCTGCGAAACCTTGCCGTAGCTGGCGACGAACTTGGCAAGCTGATAGTTAACGGAATCGGCCATGGACACTCCTTGGTCGTAGGTTCTTACAAATAGACGCGCTATTGCGCAGCGGCAATGCGGCGGACGATATCGAGCGTGATGTCACTTGCGACACGCGCGTACTCGAACAGATCGAACTCGCGCTCGCAAATTGCATCGTACGCCTCGTCACAATTATCGCTGATAGCGCGCAACACCAGGCAATCGACACCATTTTTGGTTGCGACATGGGCAATTGCCGCGCCCTCCATGCCGACACAATCGGCATGCGTCGCCTCGATAGCGTCGTTGCGCATGGTGGCGCCCGTCACAAAGCGGTTACCCGTGGCAATCGTGCCGACCAGGAACTGCTTGGTGCCCTCATTCGAAGCGACTGCATTTGTCGAAGCGTCAACAAACCCACGCTCAGCAAGCACGTCGGCGGCAATATCGACCAGCGCGGGCGTCGAGCCAAACTCCTCGAGCCCCGGTGCGGACTCGGCGATAAGCGCGGTATCGGTATCCAGATAGCGTAGGCGTTTGCCAATGACCACGTCGTCGATATGGAGCTTGGGGTTCAAACCGCCCGCAATGCCCGAAAACACAACAGCCTGCGGAGCATACTTGCTAATGAGGTGCTGTGTTGCAGCGGCGGCGTTCACCGTGCCCATGCCCGCCGTTGTGGCGACAACTGTCAGGCCGTCGAGCTCACCGCTCACAACGGTCAAGCCTGCCTCCCGTGCCTCGCAAACGTCGCTCAGCTCTTCCTTAATCTGCATGATCTCTTTTTCGAGCGCACCGATAATCGCGATGGTAGCCATACCATTCCCCAAACCTATACGAAATTCTCAACCAAGGTATGGTACCAGCATTTTGTTTGACCTCGCCAAACGAACACGCTAAGCCAGTGCAGCTCGCGTACCAAACAGAGCCTTTGCAATCGCAGCCGTAACCTCGCTCGAACGGTCACTCCATGGCATCGATGTCATGACGCTCATGACATAGGTACGGCCATCGATGTCGATGAGGCCTGCATCGCATGTCGAATAGTAACCATCCTCGCTAATCCAGCCTGCCTTGTTGCGCACCAAAACCTGCTCGTCCGCAATGCCATCGCGAATAAACGAGCGCGATGTTGATGCCAGAAGGCCCGACAACCACTGTGAAGTCTCGGTATCCATGCTCAGATACTCGCTCATCTCACGCCATAACCTCGCAGAAGTGCGCGGGCAGTAGGTCGGAAAATCACTCATCGGATCCAGTGCCGTTTCGTCATCAACACCCAGATTGGCAATCCAATCCTCATAGCCATCATGGTCAAACGCCGCGCGTAACGCAATAAACGAATCGTTGTCTGAATAAACGACCGCAGCCTCGATCAAGTCGCGTACCGTCTGCCAACCCATGTTGTAGCCACCATAGGTGCCAAGGGAGTCATCGAGTGAAACCTGGCCCGTCTCGACCAGAGATTCGCAAATGTACAACGCATAGAGTGCCTTGTAGCTACTCGCACTGTACACCTCGACATCAGCGTTATACGTCACGCCCTTACCGCCCGACAGGTCGTAAAACACCACGCCCACATCGCCCAGCTCCTGCGCCTGGTCAAGCGCATTCTGGAGTGCGGCGAGGTTCTCATCCTCCAGGGCGAGGATCTGGTCATCAACCAGTGAGAAGGTCTGCACGGTATCGCCTGAGGGAATATCGTTAAAGTCCGCCTTCGAAAGCCCCGTCTTGAGGTTCGCTGTCGACAAGGTTTGACTTGCGGTGACTTTAGATTCAGAGACCTTTTTGTTTTGCGTCTGTACCGTTGACGCATCTGAGTGTGCCATTCGCTCCGATGCGTAGGTTTTGGCGGTAATTCCGAGGATAATAACCGCCGACGTTAGCATCCCAATGGCGGCAATCTTCCTCACGCGGATGCGAGCGTCGGCAAGGCCACGCGAAGACGTGCCCTTCGTCTCATATCTGCTGCTATGCTGCGGCACATACTCATTCCGCGATGCGATGTTTCGCACGTGGTCTCCTGACTGCTACCGTTTATATACGAGCAGCATGATACCGAGCAGGCATTTCTTTCCAAAGATATTCAGCGGCGTTTAAGGTGTCTTTAAAGAAACCACAAGCGTTTCTATGCATTTTTGCCAATTCTGTTGCACATCTCTACCCAAAACGCAGTTGCGGTGGAATAGTTCTTGTTTGGACGGCATAAGCCGAAAAACAAGAACTATTCCACCGCAACTTGACGGGGCTCTTTGGCAATCAACTTGGTGCCCAGGGGCACTCATTTAAGTCTGTCCCCAATGAGTGCCTTTGGGGAGCGAAAATGGCTCGCTAGCCGATGGCGTTTTTGAGTTCGGCGCGGCGCTTTTTCATGCCCGTCATGACGGCGTTACGCAGCTCGGGCATGCGCGCGGTATCCATCTGCGGCACGCCCTCGAGCTTATAGGGAATGCCCAGTTGCTCGTACTTGACGACACCCATGGTGTGATACGGCAGCATTTCCAGGCCCACCACGTTGTGCCATGGAGCGATGAGGCGACCGAGCTTCTCGCACTCCTCCACCGTGTCGGTAATGCCCGGCACCACCACGTGACGGATAACGACCTTGATCTTGCGACGTGCAAGCTCATCGCCAAACGCCAGGATGCGTGCGGGATCACAACCGGTCAGCTTTTTATGCTCGACCGGGTCGGCATGCTTAATATCGAGCAGTACCATGTCGGTCTCGTTGAGCACGGCATCGAACTTCTCGGGATGCTGGGGGTCGAAGGCGTAGCCACAGCTATCTAGGCAGGTATGTACACGACCATCGGGGTTGCTGTGCATTGCGCGGAACAGGTCGGCCAAAAACTCGGGCTGCAGAAGCGGCTCGCCACCGGACACCGTAATGCCACCGCTGCGATAGAACTCGTGGTTACTCTGGAACTCGTCCATGAGGTGCTCGACGGTCACCATCGTGCCGCCGTTGACCGACCAGGTATCGGGATTGTGACAATACGCGCAGCGCATGGGACAGCCTTGGACAAACACTACGAAGCGGATGCCGGGTCCGTCGACCATACCCATCGTTTCAATCGAATGTACGCGGCCCAGGGCAAACGCGGAGTCCTCGGGACGAGCGTCCACACCCTCGAGCGTCATCTCAGCCATTCCCGCTACCTTGCCTCTCATTGGTTTTAGTTACATAAATGCCAGAGCCATTCTAGCCCATACGCATGATGGTGAAACGGTTTAGTGGTCAATTGGGTTGTTCTATTTGGCCCCACACAAAAGCGGCGGGAAGGTTGTCACAAACCACCCGCCGCCGAGGCAATAGATATCGATAGACACCAGGCCTTACGCCTTGAGCGTGAGCACCGCGCCGAAGGCGGTCGGGCCGCAATGGCTCGAGATGACGCCGCCGACCTGAGTCCAGGTAATGTCCTTAAAGCCCAGGTCGTGCGCATAGACTTCCATGTCGTCGCGCAGCTCCTCGGAAAGACCTACCGAATACGCCAGGCCAATGTGCGAGTAGTCAATCTCGCCCTTGGCAACCATGTGATCAATAAAGGCGCGGCCGCACTTGAGCATAGAGCCGCGGAACTTCTTGGTTGCCACGAACTTGCCGCCCGTTACCTCAATGCAGGGCTTAATCTTGAGCAGATGGGCGCCCAGGAACGCGACGTTGGACAAGCGACCGCCGGCCTTAAGGAAGGCGAGATCGGTTGGGACAAAGCCCAACAGCACGCGGTCCATGACCGAATTGGTGAAGGCGAAAATTTCGTCGACGGTGGCATCGGGATGAGCCTCAATATACTTGGCGGTCTCGACGACAACGAGCGACTGGCCCACCGAGACAAAACGCGTATCCATGGAGAACACGTAGTCGCGCCCCTGGGCCGCAATCTTAGAGGACTGATGCGAACAGGTCGTGGCCTCGGAATATGCAAGATGCAAAATAGTCGCGTCGGGTTGCTCGGCATGGATGCGGTCGTACACATGCGCAAAATCCGCTGGCGAACAGCCACTGGTCTTGGGCATCACGCCAAACTCGTTACAGCGCGAGTAAATCTCGAGCGGATCAATCGAGCCATCCTCGACGGTCTCGTCGCCAATCGTGACATGCATGGGCACGCGCACGATGCCGTAGCGTTCGCAGAGCTCTGGCGTCACATCCGAACCAGATTCAACCACGATTACGTACTTGCCCATTCTTATCACGACCCATCTCGACGTTGGTTTTTTAATATATGACGCACGTCCACCGTCCTGCTGTAGAACGGCCTCCAAGCGCCAAAGAGACGCCGTCCCTTGCACACAACAAAGGACAGCGTCTCCCTGGAAAACTCCGTGCTTATTTGAGATTCTACACGGTTTATTAAGGAGTGTTACTTATTCCGCAAACGGTCGCTATACGCGATAAGCGGTAGCTGGCCGCGGCAACTGCGACACATTCCGCCCAACAAGTCCAATCGTGCTCCATGCACGGTTAATGAGCGAGGCGGTAGAAATCCATCGACGCCGCACCCTCGGCGTGCAGCTCCATCGCCGGAACCGCCGGCGAATAGGTACGGCTCGTAAGTGCTGCCTCGCCACCGTTGGCAAAAATCTCGACCATCGTAGTGTCCGAAAGCACGCGCAGGTCGCGAAGTTCGCCGAGCTCGATCGACCTCTGGTCGCGTCCATAGCCTTCGTCGCCCATATCGAGGGTAAGCATCCCGTCCGTATAACGCACAAAGACACCCTTGCGGATTTCGAGCTCGATCATCTTGGCTCCCTCACAGGAAACCACGACATCAAACAGGCGTCCCGGCTCCTCAACGGTCTCACCGCCTACAGCACGAACGCAATCGCCGCGCATCCTCTCAATCTCGTGCGCCGGCCACTGGCAGAGCTTGCCGCCGCGCATGCTCAGCTCTCTCGGCACCGTCAGCGCGCACTGCCACCCGCGCGCCACCGTCGGGCTTTCTGTCGTCGCATCGGGGCAACCCGACCATCCGATCATCAATCGCCGGCCTGCAGCATCCTCAAAGGACTGCGGAGCATAGAAATCAAAACCGGCATCGACCATCGGGGGCATGCCCTTCCCGACGATTTTAAAGCTCGGCGCCTCCCAATCGGCCTCGATGGGGAACCACACGCACTGATGCGGATTGCGGTAACGCCAACCATCGGCAGGCACACCCTGCGGACAGCAAACGAGAATAAGCTCGCCATCGAGCTCAAACAGATCGGGGCACTCCCACATAAAGCCAAACTTCTCGCCTAACTCAATGCGCGTCGCATAGCTCCAGTTCTCAAGATTGCGCGAGGTATAGACAAGCACGCAGCCACGGTCGTCTTTCGTACGAGCGCCCAGAACCATGTAGTAGATACCGTCGTGTTCAAGGATCTTGGGGTCGCGCACGTGCGTACCGATATCGTCGGGGCAATCGACCGGCCCAGCAGCTATGCGCTTCTCGCCCAATTCGTCGGGATTCTCGGCAACCATATGAATCTGGTTTTGCTCACGGCCCGTCAACACGTAGTCGTAATCATCACGGTCAAAATGCTTAACGTTGCCGGTATAGAAGTAGTGAATCTTGCCATCACGTACAAAGGCAGAACCAGAATACGCTCCACTCGAATCCAAATCGGAATCGGGGAACAGCACGGGACCGTGATTCTCGTACGTCACAAAATCCTTTGTCGTCAGATGGTTCCAAAGCACTGGACCGCCATGCGCAGCATCGAACGGATCGTATTGATGATAGATGTTATACGTATCACCAATCTGAACCAAACCATTGGGGTCGTTGAGCCAGCCAAGCTCAGGCTCCACATGGAACAAAAGCCTATCGGGGTCGGACGCGATGCGAGCCGCCGTCTCATCCTGTCCGGCACGCCACTGCTCATAGTCCGCGCGTGTCACCTTATTTTTTTGATTAAACATCGCCGTTGACTTTCTCGTCTATGGGGAAGGACGCTCGACTCACACGAGTCGAACGCCCTTCCCCAAATGGACTTATCCTCAGATTACGCTGAACGGCTCAACTAGAAGCTGACATCGAAGCCAGCACCAGCGCCCTCTTCATCAGTGGTCGGCACGCCCTTTGCCTTGTTGTAGGCAAAGATCAAGACGATCGGCACGATAAAGGCGATGAGATTGCCAGCCACATACCACACGAGCGTCTCGGGCGTGACGATGAGCAGGCCAAGCACGCCGGTCAGACCCTGACCGATGGCGCGCACCTCAAAGAGCTTCACGAAGGCACCGCCGCAGCCTGCACCGATGCAAGCGCAGATGAACGGGATGATCGAGTAGCGCATGTTTGCAGCAAAGATTGCGGGCTCGGAGATACCGACCAGCGTCGGGATAAAGGACGACATGCAGATGTTGCGCTCTTTGGAATGCTTCTTGTGAATGAGGTACATGCCGATGGCGCCGCCGCCCTGGGCGATGATGGAAACCGACCAGATGGCCTGGATGTAGTTGAAGCCGGTCGTGGCAACGAGGTTTGCCTCGATACCCTGGATGAACTGATGCGTACCGGTAACGACAAGCGGCTGCAGGAACGCGGCGAAGACAAAGGCACCAAAGACGCCCATCCTGTTGTACAGGATATCGATTACGCCGGCGAGGACGTCGCCGATCAGGTTGCCGAGCGGGCCGAACACGGTGAACAGGGCGACGTTAGCAAGAATCAGGGTAACGGTCGGGACAAAGACGAACGAAACGACCTCGGGGATGTACTTCTGGGCAATCTTTTCGACCTTGGCCATAAACCAGGCAGTCAGGATTGCAGGGAACACGCCACCCTGGAAAGCAACCATGGGAATGGAGAGCGGACCAAAGTTCCAGTACTCAGCACCCGTCGGGTCCATAACGAACGTGTTGCGGTTCATAAGGCTCGGGTGAACCATGACGATACCGACGAGGATGCCCAGAATCGGGTTACCGCCAAAACGCTTCACCGCGCTGTACATAACCAGGACAGGCAGGTAGTCAAACGTGGTGGCGATAATGGCAAAGAAGCTTGCGAGGTTCTTGAGGAACTCGCTGTGATCGGCAAGGCTGCCCTCCATGCCAAAGAGGCCGTTGGCAACGATCAGCGACTTAAGGCCGATGATGATAGCGGCGCCGACGAAGGCGGGAATGATGGGAATAAAGATGTCCGAGAATACCTTGAGGACCGAGAAGAACTTGCCCTTCTTGTCCGCCTCGGCGCCCTTGACCTCGGAAGCGCTGATCTCCTTAACGCCCGTCAGAGCCATAAACTCATCGTAGACCTTGTTGACGGTACCGGTACCGAAGATGATCATGAGCTGGCCGCTGTTGTACAGCACGCCCTTGACGCCATCGATGTTCTCGAGCTCGGCCTTGTTGTACTTGCTCGTATCCTTGAGCACCAGACGCAGACGCGTAACGCAATGCGTGGCGCCCTCGATGTTCTCCAAACCGCCGACGTTATCGACGACTTGCTGAGACACTACTTTGTAGTCCATGTTCCTCTCCATTCCCTTACGAAATCATAAAACGTTTTGATGCCATTACAGAGACGCGATCGTTGCATTTGCGCACTTGAGCGTACCGTCGGTGACCGTCAGTGCCACACCCTGGCCCTGCTTATTGCAGAAGCGCGCGTTAAGCGCAACATCATCGACAAAGATGGTCGCGATATCGTCGTCAACGACCAGGCGCACATGATGAGTGCCCTCGCCCTTAAAGAACAACGGACGCTCGAGGCCCATGTTGTTGACCTGGAACCACGGATACTGGGGGGCCGCCGTAAACTCGAGCTTGCCCTCACGCAGGTTGGCGCGGAACTCATAGGCAAGACCGGACTCGGCGTCCTCGGCAAGCTTCACCGAGAAGCCGGCAGCGTCACCGGCGAGCTCGATGTCGGCATCGAGCATATAGGTGGAACCGGCATCCGCGGCGAGCACCTGCTCGACCTTGCCCGACTCGCAGGAAAGCTCAAAGGCCTCGACTGCCTTAGCCTCGCCAAAGGCGCCAAGCATGCTGTCGGGGAGCTTGGTGCCGAGCGTTCCGTCAGCACGCTGAACGATCTCGAGAGGCATAAAGGTGCCACCCCACAGGTAAGAGCTGGGGTCACCGCCCTCGTCATGCGTAGGAACCCAACCAAAGAGAACGCGGCGCTCGCCATCAAATGCGGTACGCGCGGCATAGTACGCGCGGCCATCGAAGGAATCGTCCGCAGGAGTGATCCAAGGACCGTTGATAGAGCGAGACATGCGGTAACGGGTCTTGTTGCCATCACTGTACTCGGAGAACACCAGATACCACCAGTCGCCCATCTTAAAGAGATCAGGCATCTCGAACATGGTGTACAGGCCCGGATTCCACCAGTCGCCCTGGAACTCCCAGGTATCCAGGTCCTTGGAGGTGAACTTGACCAGACGACCGGTCATCAGACGCTTGTCCTCGCCCACACGCGTGCCG
>CABUMU010000072.1 GCA_902492855.1 uncultured Collinsella sp.
TCATGGAGCCGGCCTGCTGCATGGCCTTGTAGGCGAACATATCGAAGGCGAGCAGGCAGCGCTCGTCGCCCTCGGAGGCGCGTGTACGGATGTCGCGGGCGTCGTTGGAGATGCCCGAGATGGCAAGCAGACCAGACTGCTTGTTCATCATGTCATCAACTTCCTGATAGCTGTAGCCTCCCTCGCGCTGGAGGTAGCACACGGTGGCCGGGTCAATGGAACCACAGCGAGTGCCCATCATCAGGCCGTCGAGCGGCGTGAGGCCCATCGTGGTGTCGCGGCACACGCCGTCCTCGATAGCAGCGAGCGAAGCACCGTTACCCAAATGGCACGAAAGCAGACGGTGGCAGCGCGAGCCCAGGATCTCCTTGGCCATCATCCACTCGTAACGATGACTCGTTCCGTGGGCGCCATATTTGCGCACATGATACTTGTCGCACACGTCCTTGGGCAGGGCGTAAGTGTAGGCAACCTCGGGCATGGTCATGTGGAACGAGGTGTCGAAGACCGCCACGTTGGGCAGCTCCGGATACTTCTCACGGCAATACTCAATCGCTGCGGCCTCGCCGTAGTTGTGCAGCGGAGCAAGCGGTGCCACCTCAAGAATCTTGGCCATAACCTCGTCGTCGACAACTGCGGAATCATCGAAGTGCCAGCCGCCCTGAACGATACGATGCCCAATGCCATCGATCGTAAAGTCGGTCTTCTCGAGCTCCTCGAGCACGCAAGCGATAGCAGAGCGATGATCGGGGAAGGGAACCTCCTCGGTCTGCTTGGCGCCACCGTTCTCGGAATGACCAAAGATACCCATGTCCGAGCCGATACGCTCGCAGTTGCCCTTGGCGAAAACCTCGCGGGTATCGGTATCCAGAAGCTGATATTTAAGGCTTGAGCTGCCGGCGTTGACAACAAGTACGTTCATGAGACTCCTTTGCAGTGCAATACGGTCGACGCAGACCTCTTAAGGCGACCGCATTTTAATAAGAAGTTATCACATCTTAATAAATAGCTATCAGGCATATCGCCCAACGAGCGCAAAAGAGGGGCTGAACGGCACTTGGTCGTCCAGCCCCTCCCCTCTTGCAATTACTTGCCGTTGACGATGCGCTCGACGTCAGAAGCGATCATGAACTCCTCGTCCGTGGGAATGACGAAGATCTTGACCTTGGAATCCTTGGCAGACAGGCACCAAGCGCCGTCGCCACGCAGGGCGTTACGGGCATGGTCCATCTTGACGCCCATAAAGGCCAGACGGTCGGCAACGCCGGCGCGAACGGCCGGAGCGTGCTCACCGATGCCGGCGGTGAAGACCAGCGTGTCCATGCCGCACATGGAAGTGGCCATCTCGGCAGCCTTGGCGGCAATCTTGTAGACGAACATATCGAAGGCGAGCTGAGCCTCAGGGTCACCAGCAGCGGCGAGCTCCTCGACATTGCGGCAGTCGTTGGTCTTGCCGCCGGTCACAGCCAAAAGGCCGGACTTCTTGTTCATCATCTCGTCGACCTCGTCGAAGGTGTAGCCGCCCTCGCGCTGCAGGTAGCACACGGTAGCCGGGTCGATGGAGCCACAGCGGGTGCCCATCATGACGCCGTCGAGCGGGGTGAGACCCATGGTGGTGTCCATGCACTTGCCATCCTCGATGGCGCACAGGGAAGCGCCGGAGCCGATATGGCACACGACGACCTTGCGGGCCTCGCCGTTGGTCATCTCGGCGACCTTCTTGGAGATGTAGCGGTAGCTGGTGCCGTGGGCGCCGTACTTACGGATGTGCAGCTTGTCGCAAACATCCTTGGGAAGGGCGTAGGTCTTGGCGACCTCGGGCATGTTGAAGTGGAAAGCGGTGTCGTAGACCGTAACGTTGGGCAGATCGGGATACTGCTCCAGGCAGTACTCGATAACGTTGGCCTCGGGGTTGTTGTGCAGCGGCGCCAGCGGGGCGACCTCGCGGATCTTGGCGAGGACGTCCTCGTCGACGAGGGAGGAATCACCAAAGTACCAGCCACCCTGAACGATACGGTGACCAATGCCCTCGATCTTGACGCCGTTGGCCTCGAGGTCCTTCAGAACGACCTCGATGGCGACCTTGTGGTCGGGGAACTCGATGTTCTCGGTCACCTTCTTGGAACCGTTGGCAGCGTGGGTGAAGGTACCGCCGGTAAAGCAGACGCGCTCGCAGGAGCCCTTTGCGGACACCTTGTGGGACTTGGTATCGATGACCTGATACTTAAGGGTCGAAGATCCTGCATTGACGACCAGAACGTTCATGTGTCTCCCTACTAACAGGCGGTGTGGCGCCGCCAGGTTACATACGCTTCAATAGTAAACCCAAACGCCCTCGCGCTCGGGTTTATTGCGTTGATATATAAGTTATCGGTGCTTGAGCTTCCGTTTCATTGCAAGGAAGAAGCGCCCTCAGATGAGGTTCTCGCCCAGGTTTTTGCCGCCGAGGACGTGCATATGGAAGTGCATGACGGTCTGGCCGGCGTTGACGCCCTTGTTGGAGATGACGCGGAAACCGTCCGCCAAGCCCTTGGCCTTAGCGACCTCCTGGATGGCGTGAGCCATTGCACCCATGGTCTCGGCCGGCACGTTATCGGCGATATCGCTGTAGTGCTTTTTGGGGATCACGAGCGTATGGACCGGCGCCTGGGGATTGAGGTCGTCGAAGGCGATGACCTGGTCGTCCTCATAGACAACGGTCGAGGGGATCTCGTGGTTGGCAATTTTGCAGAAGATGCAATCGCACATGGTTGGTTCCTTTCTCACAGACCAAGGTAATTATATTTGGTCGGGATGGTTAGAACGAGAGGTTGTCGTCGGTGTTGGCGGCTTCGCCGTCGGCGAGCACGTCGTTGCCGTCGACGTCCTTAAGAAGCACCGAGACCTTCTGCTCGGCATCGGACAGGCGGGTGCGCAGGCTCTTGAGGAGCTCGACGCCGCGGGTATAGCTCTCGAGCGACTCCTCGAGCTCCATATCGCCCGACTCCAAGCTGCGGATGATGAGCTCCAACTCCTGCGAAGCCTGCTTGTACGTAAGCTGCTCGACCGGGGTTTTCTCTGCCATATCTGTTTCCTTTCCTAAAGGTTTATCGCTATGAAACGCGGCCTACTCGACCGTATCGACCGTTGCCGTCACGTTGCCGTCTGCCATGCGCACGCGGATGGCGTCACCGGCCTTAAAGGTCTTGGCGCTCGTGGCCACCCCATCATCGCTGTACGCGATGGAATAACCACGGGCAAGCACCTTGAGCGGCGACAGGGCATCTAGCGAGGCTGCCGCACGGCCCAGGTCGGACGCGGGCTTGTTGAGCATCGTGCGCCCCTGATGCTCCAGACGGGAACTCGCAAGCGCGAGCGCATGGCGCTTGCCATCGAGCCCCGAGGTGCTTGCAACCAGACGCTCGGGCAGGCGCTCAAAGTTGGAGCGGAATGTCCCGACCGAGCGTACTATGGCGCCCGACAGGCGATCGGCCGTCAGGGCAAGCTCAGACTCGCGACGCTCGACCATAAACGTTGGGTCGTTGAGGCACGGGCGGCACGCAGCCGCATCGAGCGCATCGCCCAAGCGGGCCGTATAGGTATCCCAGGCGCGGCGACCGCGCTGGTCGAGCATCTCCAGATCAACCTGATTCGACCCAATCATCGATGCCATCGCGGCACCCAGACGCTGATGGCGCGCCTCGAGCACATCGGCCAACTCCGTCATAGCCGGCGCCACCGATTCTGCCGCCGCCGTGGGCGTGGAGGCGCGGCGGTCGCTCACCATGTCGCAAATCGAGGTATCAGGCTCATGGCCAATGCCGGTCACCACGGGCACAGGACAAGCCGCCACCGCGCGAGCAAGCTCCTCGTCGTTAAAGGTCATGAGGTCCTCAAAGGAGCCGCCGCCGCGCACCAGCAAAATACAGTCGGGCGCCGGCGTGATGGCGGCGGCGCGGCGCAAGCCCTCAATGAGCTCAGCCGGCGCACCCTCACCTTGAACCTTGGCGCCCACGCAGACGAGCTCGACGAGCGGGTTGCGACGACGCAATGTGCGCTTGACGTCGTCGATTACGGCACCCGAAAGCGAGGTGACGACCGCCACGCGGGAGCAGAACACCGGAATACGGCGCTTGCGCGCTTCGTCCATCAGGCCCTCGCGACGCAGCTTTTCGGCCAGTTGCGCCACTTGTTGACGCAGCAGACCCTCCCCCGCCAGCGAGAATGAGCGAGCGACAAAGCTCATGCGGCCCGTGGCCTTATAAAGATTGAAGCTGCCCTTAAAGCTCACCTGCATGCCGTCGCGCAGATCGAACGTGCGCTTGAGATAGGCACCCTTCCAGATGATGCAGTCGACGGCCGCCGAGTCGTCCTTGATCTGAAAGTAGCAGTGGCCGCTTCGGGCATTGGGGCCACGGAAGCCCGTGACCTCGCCCAAAACGCTCAGCTGCGGAATGGCATCGAGCGCGCCGGCGGCGATCTCCACCGCCTGGCTCACGCTGAGTTCCTTACGCTCCTGCTCGTCCGAACCGTCGAACTCGGCGGAAACGGCATTGCCGGTCAGATTCCAGCCTGCCACGCAGCCTCCTTTCGTTATCGTGCACAAGGGCTCCGGCCCTGCGCAAATTCAAGTCCAACACATAGTACAGCGCCGCGGGGACACAAATCTCCGCGGCGCCTGTCAAGCCAATTTATTATCGGTTGGAGTTTCTGTTGTAGCGAGCCCTCAGGTAGAGCAGCTGAATGATCGAAGTGAGCGCTGCAGCAACATAGGTAAGCGCGGCTGCCGTCAGGACCTTCTTGGCACCATTGACCTGCTTGGAGCTCATGCCCGACTGCTCGATGTACGCCACGGCGCGGCGGCTGGCATCAATCTCGACCGGCAGCGTAACCAGTTGGAACAGCACGCTAAACGAGAAGAAGATCAGTGCGAGGGTCGTGAGTCCCGCGATGTTCATAAACAGGCCCAAGAGCAACACGATGGTCCAGGTGTTCTGGGTAAAGTTGACGACCGGCACGAGGGCGGTGCGAACCTTCATCATGGCGTAACCGCTTTGACGCTGGGCGGCATGGCCCGCCTCGTGGCAGGCGACGGCAACGCTTGCGACCGACCCGCCCGAACGGTTGGCATCCGAGAGATACAGGTTATTGTCCTGTGGGTTGTAATGGTCGGTGAGCTCGCCGGCGACACCCTTGATACCCACGGCGTTGCAGCCGTTGGCGTCGAGCATGCGGCGAGCGACCGTGGCGCCCGTGTCGCCGTCCGAGCGAACCTTGGACCAGGTTTTGTACGTCGAGTTGATATAGTTCTGTGCGGCAAGGCCAATCACCGTGCAGACAAGAACAACCAGCAGGTACAGCGGGTCGATGCCAAAGCCGTATCCATAGTAATAAGGCATGCGAATTCCTCCGAATCGAGTTACACGTTGGAGGCATTCTACCCACTCAAGCGGCTAGGCTTCCTTACAGCAATTCAATTTTGCCATCTTTGACCGTCAACCCCATGTTGCCCGAGAGCAGATCGTCCAGGCGCGAGCCCACAAGCTCAAAGCGCCAGCCTTCGCGCAAGGGGCTCTGCTCGGGATGCTCAATGTAGTCGGCCAGGTCATCGCGCGAGGCAATGACCGAGGTCGCCACTCCCGAGCGTTCGGCAACCAGGCGGATGAGCGCGTACATGAGATCCGTCACGCTCTCCAACTCCGGAGAGATCTGGCGATGCCCGCGCACCATGAGCGGCAGGCGATCGTGCGGGCAGCTTGCGCCGCGCTTGATGGCCATGAGCGCACCGTCCACGTCGCGCTCCCCCAACTGATCGGTACCGCGAATGCTGCGGAACTCCTCAACGCGCACGGGATTGCGTTTAACGAGCGCAAGCAGCGTGTCGTCGGACATGACCCATTTGCGCGGGATGTTGCGGCGCTCGGCGCGGTCCTCACGCCAGGCGGCGAGCTCGCGCGCGATACCCAGCTGGTGACGACTGCACGAGTTGATGCGTTTGACCTTGCGGAACGCCTCGTGGCGATCGGCGCGATAGTGCGACTCGTCAGCCAGCGGGCGCAGCTCGTCGAGCACCCAGTCCACGCGGCCCAGCTCGCGCAGGCGGCTCATCATCTCGGTATAGGCGACGATCAGATACTTGACGTCATCGATCGCGTACTCAATCTGCTTATCGGTCAGCGGGCGACGCGACCAGTCGGTCAGTGACTCGGTCTTGGGCAATGAGACGCCGCAAAACGTCTGCACGAGCGCGCCGTAGGAAATCTGCTGACGCTCGCCCAAAAAGGCGGCGGCCACCTGCGTGTCAAAAATCGGACGCGGCAGCACGCCTACGGTATGGAGCATGACCTCCATATCCTGCGAGCAGGCGTGGAAGACCTTGGTCACGCTCTCGTCGGCCATAAGCTCGGCCAGCGGCGATAGGTCGTCGATTACCAGGGGATCGACCGCTACACTCTCGGCAGGGGTGGCAATCTGAACCAAACACAGACGCGGATGGAACGTGCGCTCGCGCAAAAACTCGGTATCGACGGCAATCGCGTCGAACTCACGGGCGCGCTGGCAAAAGTCGAGTAGAGCCTGATGTGTGGAAATGTACATATCAACCCATCGAATAAGGTTAGGCCCGAAAAACACGGGTAGGATATCGGCATTGCCTTACAACTATACTCGGTTAGTCACAGAACGGGAACGTAAGTATGCGCTGCCTTATCATCCACAACCCGGCATCGGGCCCCAGCTCAGATGAAATCTACGCATTCACGCACGCCCTTGCACAGGGCGGCGACGAAGTCGTGATGCGCTTTATCGGCGATGGCATGGAGCCCGAGGACGCCGTGGCAGACGTTCGCGAGTTCGACCGCGTGGTCGTCTCGGGCGGCGACGGCACCGTCTCCAACGTGCTCGACCAGATGCGCGGCTGCGGCGTCCCCACGCTCGTTTTCCCCTCCGGCACGGCCTGCCTGTTCTTTAACAACATCGGCAATGCCCCCGAGGCAGCGGCGCTTGCCAAGGCATGTCGCGCCGGCCGCACGGTCAAAGTAGACATGGGCGAGCTCTTTTGGCTCGACGAGAACGGCAACGAAAAGCGCCATGGCTTTGTCATCATCGCCGGTTCGGGCTTTGACGCCGAGATCATGATGAAGGCCGCCCCCACCAAAAACGACATCGGCGAGATCGCCTACTTCCTCTCCGCTCTCGCCACGCCCAACCCCACGGTGGCGCACTTTACCATTGAGCATGATGGCATTGTTGAGGAGCTCGACGGCATCTGCTGCATGGCGGGCAACACGTCTGTCATCCAAAACGACATCAACCTGTTCCCCAACTGCCGTATGAACGACGGCATGGTCGACATCGTCGTTATTGAGCCCGTGCGCACGGTGCAGTTGCTCCCCACGGTAATCACCGCCGCGCTCGACCCCGCCGGCAAGGTACTCGGCCGCCCGCAGTTTGAGATCATCCAGACCAAAGAAGCCAAGATTACCTGCACGCCATCGCTCGGCATGCAGTTTGATGGCGAGATCATCTCCAGCAACTCCGGCGTCTTTGGCGCCCGCGCGCTACCGCAATGCCTTGATATCATCGTCGACGAATTCTCGCCGCTCGGAAAATAGGAGGACCCCCGTGAACGACAACCCCATCCTTGGCTTTATCGTCATCGTTTTGGCCATGCTCGTCGGCTATGCCATTAACGTGATTCACCGTCGAAAGAAGTAGCCATTACTCTTAGACGGCCCGTGCAGCCCGGACCCCTCGCCGGCATGAAACCACATGCCGGCGAGGGGTCCGCTTTTTTCTTGACGCTTTATTTAGCTACATTTTTCGCTGGCGTTATACAAATTGATTTCCCACTAAATGAGTTCAATTTACCGTTAATCGCATATTTCGCTACGCTTATCGAGTAAATAACTTTCATGAATGTATATTGTTTCGAATTCGTTACGCTAAGGGGGTGTAATTATTGGGTGAAGCCCTCTGGAGACAGAGGGCTTTCGCACGCTGGGAGGGAATATGAGTAAAACTCATCCCGTCAACGCGCTCAAGAAGCTTGGCATAGGCCTTGCATTTGGAGCTGCAACCATCATGTCCATGCCGACATCTGCGCTCGCCTGCACGCAGATGTACATGGGCAACAAGCTGACGTATGCCCCGGGCCGTGAGAAGGCTCAATGCCAAAGTGCTTGAGGTAGCGCTTATCGAAGTCCTCGGCGCGGCCATAGTACGTGTCACCGTCGGCCGTCAGGCTCGGACGAGTCCGCATTCATGTATACCTCGACCAAGACCACGTATCGCTACACCTATGTACGCGACCATCCCTCCCAGTGGCACGGGCGCTATGATGCCTACTCTGAGGCAGGCATCAATGAGAAGGGCGTGTCCTGCTCCGCAACGCTGACCACCGGCATGAATGCTGATGCTGAGGCAGCAGACCCCCTGACCAAAACCGGTATTGGCGAGTACAGCTACGGCAGCGTTATCTTAGGTGAAAGCGCCAATGCACGTGAGGGCGTCGAGCTCCTCGGCAAGATCATCGACGAGCAGGGCGCCTGCGGCAACGATCAGATTATCATCGCCGACAGCAACGAGACTTGGCTGTTTGCCGCACTTTCCGGCCACCAGTGGATCGCCATGAGGCTCACTGACGATATCGCCTCGCTCAACCCCAACATCGGCAACCTCAACTACAAGGTTGACCTCACCGACACCGCGAACTGTCTCCACTCTGCGACCATCGAGTCCATGCCTAAGGAGAATGGCTTCGCCAAGTACTTCGATGACGGTCAATTTGACGTTGCCCAGACCTACGGCGAGGCAATTAGCGAAAAGGCCATGCATTCTTGGGCCCGTTATGTCCAGGGTCGCGCCTACTTCGGTGTGCCGCTCACCGAGGGCACCGACTACGAGATCGTCAAGGACGAGCGCGAAGATGCTCGTGCCACGACCGGCGCCCTGGTTAGCAAGGCGCAGCCGCTGTTCTTCCAGCCCGGCAAGTCCGACTGGAACACCTTTGAGATGATCCGCGCGTTTGGCAACCGCGGCGAGAAGGTCCCGGGCCTCAACGCCAACACCGACGGCGCCTACGCCATTGGTACCGAGACAACACCGAGGTCAATCTCTTCCAGATCCGTCAGGGCATGGACCCCGAGATCGCGACCATCCAGTGGGAGATGCTCTCCCGCGCCGCCTACTCCGTCGCCATCCCCTACTACTCCGCACTGCTCACCGAGGTTAGCCCGTACTACAGCGACCAGACCGTCTCCTTCGATCACTGCGAAGAGGAGGACATCGTGAACAACGAGGAGCCCGAGAACTCCATCAACTATGTCCTCATGGACATCAGCTCCCTGTGCTTCGAGCACCGTGAGCAGCTCGGCACCGGCGTTCGCACCTACCTCGACGCCCTCCAGAACGAGCTCGTCGAGCAGAACTTGGAAGTCGACGAGGTCATGCAGGCCACCGAGGGCACCGAGGCCCGTACCGCCCTGGCAAACAAGGCCGGCAATGCTGCCACCGAGAACACCTACGTCAAGTGCAAGGCCTTGCTCCAGGAGATGCGCGCCTATCTGAAGGCTGAGAACTTCGACCAGCCCTTCACCCCGAGCGACCTGAACACCGAGACCAACGGCCTCAAGGTGTCCATCACCTACGCCAAGGACGCTCTTGCCACCGACCCGGTAACCCCGGATCAGCCTGGCACTCCCGAGCAGCCTGGTACTCCTGAGCAGCCCGGTACCCCCGAGCAGCCCGCTAAGCCCGAGCAGCCCACCACCAAGCCCGAGAAGCCTGGCAAGTCGGACACCACGACCACGGTAACCACCAACAAGGCGAACACCAAGGGCGGCCTGCCCACCACCGGTGATCGTTTTGATGGCCGCGTGGTGGCTGCATTCGCCATCGCTGGCGTTGCCGTCATCTCCGCGGGCGGTTACTTCCTCTACCGTCGCAATAAGGAGTAACGTCCTAGCTGAGCGGGCAAGGCAGCAATGGCAGCCTCGCCC
>CABUMU010000073.1 GCA_902492855.1 uncultured Collinsella sp.
GCTCGCGCTCGCCCCGCTCGCCGGATGCGGCGGCAACTCTGGCTCCGGCTCTGCTGCCGCCGGTTCCGACTACACCATCGGCGTTCTGCAGCTCACCGAGCACTCCGCACTCGATGCCGCCAACGACGGCTTTGTCAAGGCCATCAAGGAGAGCGGCCTTAAGGTCAAGATCGACCAGAAGAACGCCCAGAACGACCAGTCCACGTGTAAGTCCATTGCCGACAAGTTTGTGGGCGACAACGTCAACCTGATTTATGCCATCGCCACGCCCGCCGCGCAGGCTGCCGCCGGCGCCACGGCCGATATCCCCATCGTGGGCTGCGCCATCACCGACTACGCCGCCTCCGGCCTGGTCCAGGACAACGACAAGCCCGGCACCAACGTCACGGGCGCTTCCGACCTCACCCCGGTCGCCGAGCAGCTCGAGATGATGCAGAAGGTCCTGCCCGACGTTAAAAAGGTCGGCCTGCTCTACTGCACCGCCGAGTCCAACTCCGACGTCCAGATCAAGGCCGCCAAGAAGGAGCTCGACAAGCTGGGCCTCGAGTACACTGACTTCACCGTCTCGAGCTCCAACGAGATTCAGTCCGTCGTCGAGTCTGCCGTGGGCAAGGTCGACGCGCTGTACTCCCCCACCGACAACACCATCGCCGCGGGTGCCTCGCAGGTCGGCCAGATCTGCAAGGAAAACAAGCTTCCCTTCGTGACTGGCGAGGAGGGTATGTGCATGGCCGGCGGCCTGTTTACCCTCTCCATCAACTATGAGGACCTGGGCTACGCCGCGGGCGAGATGGCCGTCAAGATCCTGAAGGGCGAGGCCAAGCCCGAGGATATGCCGATCAAGCACCTCTCGAGCAAGGACCTGGTCGTCGTCAAGAACGACGAAATGGCCGAGGCCCTGGGCATCGACCTTTCCGCCCTGGACGCGTAATGCCATACGCGGCATGCGTCTAGAGCCCGTACTCGCGCTTTAGCCGCGTTATTCAATATCTGAGCCACAGGGGCGGGCGCTGTAGACCGGCGTCCGCCCTGCTTGTTTCAGGTAAAACAAAACGTCTGTCCGTAACTCTTCTATGCATTGTTACCGCTATTATGGAAAACCACGTGTCCACCCTATTCTAGGAGGTATGAAGCATGCTCATTGCATTGCAGGGCGCCGTTTCGCAGGGCGTCCTCTGGGGCATTATGGTGCTTGGCGTGTTTATCACGTTCCGCCTGCTCGACATTCCCGATATGACCTGCGACGGCAGCTTTGCCCTCGGCGGCTGCGTCTGCGCTGTGCTCATCGTCAATAACAACGTCGACCCGCTGCTCGCCGTGCTGGCCGGCATGTGCGCCGGCGCCATCGCGGGCGCCGTCACGGGCATTTTGACCACCGTCTTTGAGATTCCTGCGATCCTCGCCGGAATCCTCACCCAGATCAGCCTGTGGTCCATCAACCTGCGCATCATGGGCAAGTCCAATACGCCCATTCTTGCCAAGGGCACCGTGTTCTCGGCCGTCAGCAATATGACCGGTCTGCCGCAGTCCACCGTTGCCATCATCTTGGGCATCCTGCTCGCCGTGGCTATCGTTGCCATCCTGTATTGGTTCTTTGGCACCGAGATCGGCTCGGCGCTGCGAGCCACCGGCAACAACGAGTACATGATCCGCGCTCTGGGCGTCAACACCAACTCCACCAAGATGATCGCCCTCGTGCTCTCCAACGCCCTCATCGGCCTTTCGGGCGCACTCATCTGCCAGAGCCAGAAGTATGCCGACATTGGCATGGGCACTGGCGCCATCGTTATCGGTCTTGCCGCCATTGTTATCGGCGAGGTGCTCGGCCGTCTGCTGCCCGGCGGCCTCACGCAGTTTAGCGTCCGTCTTGCCTCCGCCGTCTTTGGCTCCGTGGTGTACTTCCTTATCCGCGCCATCGTGCTGCAGTTGGGCATGGACGCCAACGACATGAAGCTGCTCTCCGCCGTAATTGTCGCTGTGGCCCTGTGCGTGCCCGTGGTTTGGGAGCGATATAAGCTCCGCAGCTCCTACACGAAGGGAGATGAGGCAGATGCTTAAGCTCTCGCATGTCAAGAAGACCTTTAACAAGGGCACCGTCACCGAGAAGCGCGCGCTCACCGGCGTCGACCTCACCCTGAATGACGGCGACTTTGTAACCGTGATCGGCGGCAACGGCGCCGGCAAGTCCACGCTGCTCAACATGATCGCCGGCGTGTACCCGCTCGATTCGGGCGTTATTGAGCTCGACGGCACCGACATCTCGCGCCTGAGCGAGTCGCAGCGCGCCAAGTACCTGGGCCGCGTGTTTCAGGACCCCATGCGCGGTACCGCTGCCGACATGCAGATTGCCGAGAACTTGGCCCTCGCCAAGCGTCGCGGCCAGCGTCGCGGCCTTTCGTGGGGCGTCACCAAGGCCGAGAAAGATGAGTACGTTGAGTTGCTCAAGCGCCTGGACCTTGGTCTGGACACGCGTCTCAACGCCAAGGTCGGCCTGCTCTCGGGTGGCCAGCGCCAGGCACTCACCCTGCTGATGGCCACGCTCACCAGGCCGCGCCTGCTGCTGCTCGACGAGCACACCGCGGCCCTCGACCCCAAGACGGCCTCTAAGGTGCTTAACCTGACCGAGGAGATCGTCGACGAGAACCACCTGACCACGCTCATGGTCACGCACAACATGAATGACGCCATCCGTCTGGGCAACCGTCTGATCATGATGCACGAAGGCCACGTGATCTACGACGTGGCAGGCGATGAGAAGAAGTCGCTCACCGTAGCCGACCTGCTGCAGAAGTTCGAGGAGGTCTCGGGCGGCGAGCTCGCCAACGACCGCATGCTGCTGAGCTAAAACCTGCCAAAAAGGGACAGGTTTATTTTGGCAGGTTTTATCCTCGCAAACGTCAAAACCGCCGCTAAGGGACAGGCGCCCTTGCGGCGGTTTTCGCATATTATGTCGATAATCCAGCGTCAGCAGGAACTACTGGTTAAGGACTAAGGAAACTGCCACGAGAAGCTCTCTTCCCCGTCTCGCCTTGACCGCCGCACTCCTTGCCGGCGTGCTCGCCGGCGCCCCAGCTTACGCCACCGCGGCCACCCCATCTCAAGTTATCGGCCCGTCCGATGTGATCGGACGGGCTTCTTGGTGGGTATCATGGTTGGACGATCATTAGGAGGTTTTCCCTACATGGAATTGTTTGAGCCGATTCTTCATTTCTTTGAGCAACGGTGGGTCCACAACATCATCTGGGCCGTCATCTTGGCGATAGGCACCGCCGTCGCTGCCAAGGTCGTATCCAAGACCCTGAACCATCTGCTTAACCGAGACGATAACCCGCTTCCGGCATCGAGTATCTTCATCAACATCGCGCGCGCCGTCATCTGGATGATTGGCGGCAGCTTTATCCTCGACAACTGTTTTGGCATTAATGCAAACGCCCTCGTCGCCGCTCTTGGCGTCGGCGGCATCGCCATCTCGCTCGGCTTTCAGGACACGCTATCAAACCTTATCGGCGGCATGCAGGTGACCTTTATGGGCATCATCAAACCCGGCGACAATATCGAGGTCGGCGGCGTATCCGGCGTTGTCCAAGACATCACTTGGCGCCATACGACGATTGAGGATGCCTGTGGACAGACCATCATTGTGCCCAATTCCAACATCTCCAAGAACACGCTCGTGCATTTGATGCCCTTTGGGCGCGTGGCCGTGCCCGTCGCGGTCAAGGACACGTCCAAGTGGGCTTCACTGGACGCGCTGGCAGATGAGCTCACCGACGCCACCAAGGCCGCCGTGCTTCCCATCTCGGGCTTTGACAAGGAGCCCTACGTACTCTTTAGCGAGATCGGCGACTTTGGCATCAAGGGCAAGATCATCTTTATCGTCAGCGACGACAGCACTACTTTCACGGCAGCCGACGCCTGCATCCGCGCCATCGCCCCCATCATCGCCTAAACCACCGCAAAGGGGACAGGCATCTTTGTAGTGGTTTTCATTCGTGGTACCATGGTTTATATCGTTGTTTAAACGACTAAAGGAGTAGACACCATGGAAGAGGCCTATCGTCAAGCACGCAAGCGCGGCGAGCAGGGACGCCGTCGCGCCATCAGCCAAAGCGAGCATCCATACCTTACGGACCTCGATAGCTTGGTTGCTCAGCTCCCCTTAGGTCAGCGAGTGAGCGTCGGCCTGCGGGATATTCCGCTCGAAATGGTCGTCGGCACGGTCACCAAAGGCCGTCAGTCCGCCTTTTCATGCAACTTTATGCCCCTGCTGCCGTTTAACACCGAGTTCGCCCGCAAGTGGTCCAACCTCTACGATATCCAGGTAACCGAGGGCTATCGCGACCCCATCATCGTCACCGAGTTCATGCATCGGTTCTATGTCCAGGAAGGCAACAAACGCGTCAGTGTCCTCAAATTCCTGGACGCTCCAACGGTTTCGGCCAGGGTTACCCGTCTCTACCCCGGCACATGGGATTCCGTCGAAAGCCGCCTGTACGGTGAATTCTGCGCGTTTTGGCGCGTCTGCCCCCTATACGAGATCGAGTTCTCGCGTGAGGGAAGCTACGAGACGCTCGCCAAGATGCTTGGTCAGAACCTTATCGAAAAATGGCCGCAGAAAAAGGTCGACTACCTGCGCCACACCTTCCTGCTCTTTAAGCGCGCCTACCTTCGCGCAGGCGGCGACCACCTGGACATTACGCCTGCCGACGCCATGCTCGTTTACCTCAATGTGTACAACCAGGACCGCCTGCTGGATACGCCGACGGATATCGTCGTAAACCGCCTGTGCAAGATTTGGCGCGAGCTGGTCATTGCCGGCAAAAATGACGAGGACAAGGTCGATCTTGTCGAAGCGCCGAGCGTCGACGAGGAGGAGACGCCCGCCAAGTCCACCTCTGACGTGCTCAACTTCTTTATGGGCAAGACCGTCTACTCGACGGCCAACCCCCTGCGCATCGCCTTTATCCATGAGTTCCCCTGTGCGACGTCGAGCTGGGACAGCCTGCACGACCAAGGGCGTCAGTATCTCGATGAGCACTTTGGCGGTATCGTGCGCACCGAGGCGTTCGAGGACTGTCACGATCCGGATGTGTTCTACGCCGCCGTGGAAACGGCTGTCAAACATGGAGCAAACGTCATCTTCTCGACCTCGCACCGCCTGATGGAATACACGCTCAGGGCTGCCGTTGAGTATCCCCGGGTTCGGTTCCTCAACTGCTCTATCGGCCTTCCCCATCAAAGCGTCCGTTCGTACTTTGGCAAGATGTACGAGGCCAAGTTCCTCCTGGGCGCCCTTGCCGCCAGCATGGCGGACAACCATCGCATCGGCTACCACGCGTCGGTCTTCGCATCCGGCGCGCTCAGCGAGATCAATGCCTTTGCCATCGGTGCCTCGCTGCTCGACCCCCGCGCGCAAATTATCCTCACCTGGGGCGATGTGCCCGCCGGCGGTCTCGCCGAGGCCATGTGCCGCGAAGGCGTGAGCGTCATGACCGGCGCTGACATGTCAAAGTCGCTCGAAGACCCTACGGCCTACGGACTCCACCGCCTGGTCGATGGCAAGGTTACCGGCATCGCCATGCCGGTATGGAACTGGGGCCGTTACTACGAGCTCATCGTTCGCAGCCTTCTGCACGGCACGTGGGACGAGACCAGCGATGACAACCAAGTGCGCGCCGTCAACTACTGGTACGGCATGAGCTCCGGCGTTATCGACATCCGTTACGCTCCGGGCCTACCCTACCAGACGCGCAAACTCGTGCAGTTGCTCCGCAACGGCATTGTCGAGGGATCCATCAACCCCTTTGGCGGCGAGCTCCACAGTCAGAACGGCGTGGTACAGATCGAAGGCTTCCCTCCGCTGCCGAGCACGCAGATTGTCGAGATGAATTGGCTGGCGGATAACGTGGTAGGCACCATTCCGCAGCTCGACGATGAGCCGAAAGTCCCTGCCCTATGAAAATCCTTGCCATAGCCGATGCCGAAGAACGATGCCTTTGGGAGTGCTTTCGCAAGGAACGCTTTGAGGGCGTCGACCTGATTTTGTCCGCCGGCGATCTGGACCCGGACTATCTTGAGTTTTTGGTTACGGTCATCAACAAACCGCTCATCTACGTGCGCGGCAATCACGATGATCGCTACGCACGTCATGCACCGGGTGGATGTATCTGCGTAGAGGACAGCGTGTACACGTACCGAGGGATTCGCATTGCGGGCCTTGGCGGGTCCATGCGTTATCGCGACGGCGCCAACATGTACACCGAACGCGAGATGTCCAAGCGCATGCGTAAGCTGTCGCGTAAGGTTAGGATAGTCGGCGGGTGCGACATTCTGCTTACCCATGCACCCGCCGCCGGTATGGGTGATCTGGACGATCTGCCGCATCGAGGATTCGAGTGTTTTAACACAGCACTCGAATCCTGGAATCCCGACTACATGGTGCACGGGCATGTGCACCAAAGCTACGGTTGCGATTTTCAGCGCGAGCGTCAGCATGTGTGTGGAACGACGATCATCAACGCCTGCGGCTATACGCAGTTTGAGCTCGACCAGACGCACTACCCCATCCGCGGCTGGCAAGCAGCTTGGCTCAACTCACAAACCATGCGCCGCGAGCTCAAACGCCACGAAGCCATCGAGTCTTCAACAGCCAGAACACCCTGGTAACCACCATAAAGGGGACACTGTCCCCTTTATGGTGCTTTTGACGCGATAGCAAGAAACCCGGTCCTGCACAAGGCAGAACCGGGTTTCTTTAGCAATGCTTGCTGTACTCAGGCAGTAACTAGCAGTTACTCAGCCAGGAAGTCACGCTGGACAGCGGGATCGACCTTGACGCCAGGGCCCATGGTGGAAGACACGGAGATGGACTTGACGTACTTGCCCTTAGCAGAAGAGGGCTTGACGCGCAGAATCTCGGTGTACAGGGCAGCGTAGTTCTCGACGAGCTGCTGCTCAGAGAAGGACTTCTTGCCCAGGGGCACGTGGCAGATGCCGTAGCGGTCGGCGCGGTACTCAACGCGGCCAGCCTTGAGCTCGGAGACCATCTTGGCGACGTCCATGGTCACGGTGCCGAGCTTGGGGTTCGGCATGAGGCCACGGGGACCAAGGATCTTACCGATGCGGCCAACCTTGGCCATCATGTTCGGCGTAGCGATAGCGGCGTCGAAGTTGATCTCGCCCTTCTGAATCTGGGCGACGAGCTCGTCGGAACCGATGATGTCGGCGCCGGCAGCCTCAGCCTCACGGACCTTCTCGCCCTCGGCGAAGACGGCAACACGAACGGTCTTGCCGGTGCCGTGGGGCAGGGAGATGGAACCACGGATGTTCTGGTCAGCCTTACGAGTATCGATGCCCAGACGGAAGTGAGCCTCGACGGTCTCGTCGAACTTGGCGGTGTCGAGCTCCTTGATGAGCTTGGCAGCCTGAAGGGGGGTGTAGAGCGTGGCGCGGTCAATCTTCTCGGCAGCGGCGTTATAGCTCTTACCATGCTTAGCCATGTGCATTACCTCCTGTGGTTAAACGGGCGTGAGCCCTCCCACATCGTATCGTGTGCCCTATTGCACACATTTAACGGGCGCCCCGGTCGGAGCACCCGCCGTTACCATAAGAAATCGCTACTCAGCGATGGTGACGCCCATGGAACGGGCGGTACCGGCGATGATCTTCTTGGCGGCGTCAATGTCGTTGGCATTGAGGTCCGGCATCTTGATCTCGGCGATCTTGGTGAGCTGCTCCTGGGAGAGCTGACCAACCTTGTCAGCCTGGGGCTTAGCGGAACCAGACTTGAGGTTCAGCTCCTTCTTGATAAGGTGAGCCGCCGGCGGGGTCTTGGTGATGAAGGAGAAGGACTTGTCCTCGTAGACAGAGATCTCAACGGGGATGATGTCACCCTTCTTGTCTTGCGTCTCGGCGTTAAAGGCCTGGCAGAACTGCATGATGTTCACGCCAGCAGCGCCCAGGGCGGGGCCGACGGGAGGAGCGGGGTTTGCTGCACCAGCAGGAATCTGGAGCTTAATGACGTTGGCAACCTTCTTCTCAGCCATGGTCATTCCTTTCGAATCACGAGTGTGAAGTACTTGCTATATCGTAAGCACGCACGTGTTAGAAGCACTCCTGAGATGAGCAGTCACAGAAGAAGCACGCTCGCGCGAACGGACGAAAACTTAAGCGATGACAGCGACCTGGTTAAAGTCGAGCTCGACCGGCGTCTCGCGGCCAAAGATCATCAGCGTGACCTTGAGCTTGCCAGCCTCGGTGTTAACCTCGGAGACCTTGCCATCAAAGTCGGTAAGCGGGCCATCGGTGACGCGGACGGACGTACCGACCTCAATATCAACCGAGGTGCGCTTGGGCGAATCGCCCTTACCGGGACGACGAGTCATCTTGTTGTACTCGTCGCGGGAAAGCGGAGCGGGCTTGCCGTTGCCGCCTAGGAAACCGGTGACGCCAGGCGTGTTACGAACACACGTCCAAGCATCGTCATCCATCTCCATGCGGACCAGGACATAACCCGGGAAGATCTTGGAATCCTTGGTCTCACGCTTGCCACCCTCTTTAATCTCGGTGACGCGCTCCATAGGAATCTCGATATCAAAGATACGGTCCTGCATGCCCATAGTCTCGATGCGATGCTCGAGATCGGACTTAACGCGGTTCTCGTATCCAGAGTAAGTGTGAACGACGTACCAACGCTTAGACATGGTTTAGCCCCTCAATCCAGAGAACAGAGCAAGAGCCTCGCCAAAGCCAGCATCGAGCAGAGCGATGACGACGCCGACGACGATCAGAGAAGCGCAAACAACAACCGAGTAGTTCACGAGCTCCTTCTTATCGGGCCACGTGACACGCTTCATCTCGGACTTGACCGAAGCGAAATACTTCTTGGTGCGGGCGAAGAAACCAGGCTTCTCGTTCTTCTTGGACTTCGCAGCCTTCTCGTTCTTCTTGGCAACGGCCTTCTTGGCCTCAACCTTGGAGTTGGCGGCAGCTTTGTTGGCAGGTGCCGGCTGCTGAGCCTTCTTCTTGTTCTTCTTGTTGGCCATTTGGGTTACCTCCGCGCAATGCGCTTATACATGAGTAAACCGTAAGCCCCCAAGTGGGAGCTTACGGAATAATGACTGGCACGCCAGGAAGGACTCGAACCCTCAACACTCGGTTTTGGAGACCGATGCTCTACCAATTGAACTACTGGCGTATGTGACTAGAGACTAGCGAGTCTCTTTGTGCAGCGTGTGATGACGGCACCAGGGGCAATACTTCTTGATCTCCATACGATCAGGCATGGTCGACTTGTTCTTGGTGGTCGTATAGTTGCGGCGCTTGCACTCAGTGCACGCAAGAGTAACTAGAGTACGCATGTATCCTGAACCTTTCATTTCCGCCCCGTACGGGCACGAGTTGTTACTTTATCAGCTCCACGTAAGTGCTGTCAATGAAAACCTCGAGTCAATTGGTTCTCGGTGGATCCATTCATATTTGGAACACATCAATGAAGCCATCGAGATCTAATCGACGGTGCATCCAGGACCATTGTCGATCCTCTCGACACCAGCAACGGCTCAATATCCATTGCAGAAAAGAACCCGGCACCCATATAAGTGCCGGGTTCTCTAAGTCAGCTATATCAAAGAGCTAATTTACTCAATGATCGTGGAGACGATGCCCGAACCGACGGTGTGGCCACCCTCGCGGATAGCGAAGCGCAGGCCCTCCTCCATGGCGATCGGGTGGATGAGGTCGCCCTCGATGGTGATGTGGTCACCAGGCATAGCCATCTCGGTGCCCTCGGGGAGCTTGACAGTACCGGTAACGTCGGTGGTACGGAAGTAGAACTGAGGAC
>CABUMU010000074.1 GCA_902492855.1 uncultured Collinsella sp.
CCGCTGCATTGTAAAACCATGACGGTTTGGCTGCCGTTGTTTTAGTCAAACAAACTCGGCATGTCGTTTTCTTTCATGAGGGCACCGGCGGAGGGGAGGCTCTGCGCGGTGAACTTCTCGGCCGAGACGCCGGTGCCGAGGATGTCCTCGGTTGTGCCGACGGTGGTGACCGAGCGGCCCTTCTTGGCGGTAAAGGCCTGGACGCCCTGCGTGTTGGTGGTCGTCTTGGTCTTGAGCAGCGACGTGTTGAAGTTCATCAGGCGGTAGTCGCTCGAGACCAGCGCGATGTCGCGGTCCTCCTTGAGCACCTGGGCATACAGCAGCTTGCTGCCGCCGTAGATGGCGTTCTTAAGGCGCTTGCGGTTGGTCTTGGTGACGTATCCAGAAAGCGCGACGCGCACCACGCGGCCGTTCTCAAAGACGAACAACACGTCGGCCTTGTAGTCCTCGGGGTCGATGACCCAGATGACGCTCTCGTCGGGTTCCATCTCAAGATCGGTCGGCAGGTACGAGCCCAGCTGGGCCGACTTGGTGTCCTCAAACGCGGCAACCTTGCACTTGTACACCTGGCTCTTGTTGGTAAACACGAGCAGCTCGTGCGTGTTGGAGGACGGGAACTCGATAAGGGGTTTGTCGCCGTCCTTGTACTTGAGCGTGGTCGCCTTCTTGAGCACGCGGTCCGTCATCTTTTTGAGATAGCCATCGCGCGAGAGCATGATGGTGACCGGGTACTCCTCGACCTCGGGCTCCAAGCTTACCTCAATAACCTCGTGGGGCTCAATCCTGCCCGTGCGGCGCGGCATCACGTACTTCTTGTTGACCGCGGCCAGCTCGTCGCTGATGACCTTCTTGATGTTCTCCTCGCTGGAGAGGATCTCCTCAAGCTCGGCAATCTCGCCCTCAAGCTTGGCAATGTCCTTGGTGCGGTTGAGGATGTACTCCTCGTTGATGTTGCGGAGCTTAAGCTCGGCAACAAACTCGGCCTGGGTCTCGTCGATGTCGAAACCCTTCATAAGGTTGGGCACGACCTCGGCCTCGAGCTTGGTGCCGCGGATGATGGCGATCGCCTTGTCGATGTCGAGCAGAATCGCCTCGAGGCCGTGCAGCAGGTGCAGGCGCTCGGACTTTTTGCCCAGGTCAAAGTTAATGCGTCGACGCGTGGACTCAATACGCCACTTGACCCACTCGTGCAAGATCTGGCGCACGCCCATAACGCGGGGGTAGCCGTCGACCAGCACGTTGAAGTTGCACGAGAACGAGTCTTGCAGCGTGGTCGAGCGATAAAGCTTCGCCATGAGCTTGTCGGGGTCGACACCGCGCTTAAGGTCGATGGCGATGCGCAAACCCGAGAGGTCGGTTTCGTCGCGGATGTCAGCAATCTCCTTGACCTTGCCCTCTTTGGAGAGCTTAACGATGCGCTCGATAATGACATCGGTCTTGGTGGTGTAGGGGATCTCGTAGACCTCGATGATGCGCTCTTCGGGAATCCAACGCCAGCGGGAGCGAATCTGGAAGCTGCCAAGGCCGGTCTCGACGATCTTCTCCATCTCCTCGCGGCGATAGATAATCTCGCCGCCGGTCGAGAAGTCGGGCATGGGCATGTACTCGAGCAGGTCGCAGTCGGGATCCTGCAGGTAGTGCATCGTAGCGGTGCAGACCTCGTTGAGGTTGAAACCGCAGATGTCGGACGCCATGGCGACGCCGATGCCCTTGTTGGCCGAGACGAGGATGTTGGGGAACGTGGTGGGCAGCAGACGCGGCTCCTTCATGGCGCCGTCGTAGCTGTCGACGAAGTCGACCGGGTCCTTGTCGATGTCCTTGAAGATCTCGGCGCTGATGGGGGAGAGCTTGGCCTCGGTATAACGCGAGGCGGCGTAGCTCAGATCGCCCGAATAGTACTTGCCAAAGTTGCCCTTCGACTCCACGAAGGGGGCGAGCAGCGCCTCGTTGCCGGTTGCCAGACGCACCATCGTCTCGTAGATCGCGGCATCGCCGTGCGGGTTGAGCTTCATGGTCTGGCCCACGATGTTGGCGCTCTTCTGGCGCTCGCCCTTGAGCAGACCCATCTTGTACATGGTGTAGAGCAGCTTGCGGTGCGAGGGCTTAAAGCCGTCGATCTCGGGGAACGCACGCGAGACGTTGACGCTCATGGCGTAGGGCATGTAGTTGACCTCGAGCGTCTGCGTGATCGGCTGGTCGGTGACCTCGGAGTGCAGGCCGATGACGTTCTCGGCGTTAACCTGCTTTTTCTTTGGCTGGTTCTTCGTCTTCTTCTTTGCCACGATATCCTCTTGAACTTCTTATGGGCCGTCGTTATCGATTTACTGCTACTGCAGGTCCAGCTGGTCCAGGTATTCCTTGCCGTGCTCGGAGATATGGCGCTTGCGGCCTGCCTCGTCGTTGCCCAGCAAAAGGTTGAACATAGTTTCCATCTTGGCGACGTCCTCGGGCTCCACCTTGATCAGGCGACGCGTCTCGGGGTTCATGGTGGTGAGCCACATCATGTCCGGATCGTTCTCACCAAGACCCTTGGAGCGGTTGATGGAGCACTTTTGGTCGCCGATCTCCTTAAGGATGCCGTTCTTCTCGAGCTCGGTGTAGGCAAAGTAGGTCTTCTCTTTGCAGTTGATCTCGTAGAGCGGCGACTCGGCGATATACACGTAACCCTCGTCGATAAGTGTGGGCACCAGGCGGTAGAGCATGGTGAGCACGAGCGTACGGATGTGATAACCGTCGACGTCGGCGTCCGTACAGATGATGACTTTGTTCCAGTTGAGGTTGTCCAGGTCGAAGGCGCCGAGGTTCTTGATGCGCTTGTCTTTGATCTCCACACCGCAGCCCAGCACGCGCATGAGGTCCATGATGATGTCGGACTTAAAGATGCGCGGATAATCCTCCTTCAGGCAGTTGAGGATCTTGCCTCGGACGGGCATGACACCCTGGAACTCGGCATCGCGCGAGGTGCGAATGGCGCCTGCTGCCGAGTCGCCCTCTACGATGTAGATCTCGCGGCGGCTCTTGTCCTTGGAGCGGCAGTCGATGAACTTCTGCACACGGTTGGCCATGTCGGTCTTCTGCTGCAGGTTGGTCTTGATGCTCTGACGCGTCTTCTCGGCGTTCTCGCGCGAGCGCTTGTTGATGAGCACCTGTTCCATGATCTTGTTGGCGGCGTCTTTGTTCTCGATCAGGTAGGTCGAGAGGCGCTCCTTAAAGAAGGCCGTCATGGCCTGCTGGATAAAGCGGTTATTGATGGCCTTCTTGGTCTGGTTTTCGTAGGACGTCTGGGTGGAGAAGCAGTTGGTCACCAGCACCAGACAGTCCTGGACGTCCTGCCACTTAATGCCGCTCTCGTTTTTGTTGTACTTGCCTTGTTGCTTGATGTAGGCATCGATGGCGCTGGTCAGAGCGCTGCGGGCCGCCTTCTCGGGTGAGCCGCCGTTCTCGAGCCACGATGAGTTGTGGTAGTACTCCTGCATCATGAAGGTGCGCGAGAAGCACATGCACGCGGTGATTTTTACGTTGTAATCGGGCAGGTCCTCGCGATCGCGACCGCGACGGTCGGCCTCGATAAAGAAGGGCTCGGTAAGGTAGTCGGTACCGACCTTCTCGAGCACGTAGTCCTCGATGCCCTTGGGATAGCAAAAATCCTCTTCGGAAAACTCGCCATCGTCGCCCTCGATACGCAGGCGGAAGGTCACGTTAGCGTTGACCACGGCCTGACGGCGCATGGTTTCGCGATACCAATCGTGGGGAATGCTAATCGAGGTAAAGACCTCAAGATCGGGGCGCCACTTGATGGTGGTGCCGGTGCGGTTCTCGTCGCTGGGCTCAATCTCGAGTGCCTTCTTTTTGGCACCGACGACCTTGCCTTTTTTAAAGTGCAGGGAGTACTTGTTACCGTCACGCCAGACGGTGACGTCCATGTACTCGGAAGCGTACTGGGTCGCGCAGGAGCCCAGGCCGTTGGTGCCGAGCGAGAAGTCGTAGTCGCCGCCCTGGTTGTTGTTATACTTGCCACCGGCGTAGAGCTCGCAGAAGACGAGCTCCCAGTTAAAGCGCTTCTCGGAAGGGTTCCAGTCGAGCGGGCAGCCACGGCCATTGTCCTCTACCTGGATAGAGCCATCGCGAAAGGCGGTAAGGGTGATGAGCTTGCCGTAGCCCTGGCGTGCCTCGTCAACGGCGTTGGACAGGATCTCGAAGGCGGCATGCGCGCAGCCATCGAGTCCGTCCGAGCCAAAGATGACGGCGGGGCGCAGGCGTACGCGCTCCTCGTCCTTGAGCTGACGAATACTGTCGTTACCATAGTTTGCGGTGTTTTTTGCCATGCTCGCTCTCTTGGTACTTCCTCTTGTGTATTTAAGTCGTATAGATAGTCAAGGTAGCATAGCCCAGCCCGTGGGCGATTCCAACCAACACGAAATCCATCGAACAATCGTTCGATTAGATAATGAATGCTTGGAATGCGGGAGGGGCCTGTCCTATCCAAACATCTGCGGTAGGTCGATGAAGACGGTTCGATCGCTTTCGCCAGCTTCGAAGCCCGAACGGGAGAAGAATCCATAGCGATGGCACTTGAGCCCCGTTGCCTCGACTTGGATGATTTCCTCGTCGACCATTTTTTGCGTGACGGGGGATTTGCGGAACTTTGCTTCGTAGAATGCGTAACCCTCGGGGTCTTGCGTTACCACATCGAACTCGCCGCTCGTCTTGTTTGCGGGATCGTCGTACCAGTACTTGCCTATGGCGTCGAAAGCCGGTTCGATCTTGCCGGTCCTGTTCTGCCGCACGAGGTATTGACGGCAGACCTCCTCGAACATATGAGGAACGTAGTTTTCCTCGAAGTCTTGGGAGACGTGACGATCATAGAAGACTTCCGGGTCGAGCAGCTGACGCGCCGAGGCATTGCGGAAAACATAGCGATAGTAAAAGAGCGAAAGCGGATCCACTACAAAGTAGCCGGACTTACGCTTGTTCGTAGGGTCGTTGATGGGTGCACGCTTTTGGACGATTTCGAGTGACATGAGCTTGTCGAGCACGTCTGCCATGGCCGGACCGCTCGAGACGTGCGACTGTGCCAGCACGTCCCCCCAACGGGAGTAACCTTGTGCGAGAGCCCCGAAAACTTCGTTGGCGTTGGTCATCTTCGAGATCTCGGCGTTGAGATAGGACGGCACCTCGCTTTCTAAGCGGGCGCCAGGTTCCGTGACGAGCTCGATGATGTTGTCGCGTACGCTTTGGGATTGATCGATGAGGCGATTGTAAAAGGGGATGCCGCCAAAAACGCTATAGAGCCGCACCTTGTCCTCGGGCGAGAACGCGGGATAGAACTTCGCAGCGTCAAAGTAATCCATGGGCTTAAGCTCAAGCGCGAGATCAATTCGCCCGTAGAGGGGGCTTTCATGCTCGATGAGGGATTTCATAATCTCAACGTAGGAGCCGCACAGGACAATGTTTAAACGTGAGTCTTCCCTGTGAGCGTCGATTGAGGTCTGAACCGCATCTCTCAAGTAGGGGTATTCGTCGAGAACGAGGGTAATGTTCTTGTCTTTGGCTTGGGCAAACAGAAATTCGATGAGCTCGCGGATGCCTGTGAAGGCGAGCGGAGGAAAGCTCAGCGTTTCAGCAACAAGGGCGGACAGACTCTCGAGGTTGTCTGCCTCGGAGGTTTGGCGGCACTCGTAATAGACCGTTGCGACGTCCGACAAATCGGTTAGCGCCTGCTTGATGAGCTCACTTTTTCCGACGCGACGCCTGCCGTAAATGAGAACATTGCGCTGCTCAGGTGCTTTGAGCGTTTTCTTAATACGGGCGAGTTCACGCTCCCTGCCAATGAATTCCACTTACTCGGTTCCTTCCGACTCGGTTTTGTCCGAGTTAATTGTATCGCATGAATCAGTTTATGCTCGAGTTTACTCGGACAAAACCGAGTCGGTTCTGACCGAGTAAGTTTGAATAGCGAATTGAAATTGGTATGTCTGCATGGCGATGACAGACATGGTTTTTATAATGACAGATATAGTTGACATCTTCTGATAGATGCAATATATTTCTGCCATGTTGCAACGGATATCTGTCCATTACCACGAAAGGAACTCCATGCCGGGCAAAAAGAACCTACGCATGAAGGCGGCGCGCGCGGCGGTTGGCCTTTCGCAAGCTGACTTGGCCGAGGCCGTGGGCGTTACGCGCCAGACCATCGGCCTGATCGAGGCGGGCGGCTACAACCCCACGCTCAATTTGTGCGTGGCAATCTGTAAAGCGCTACGCGTTACGTTGAACGACTTGTTTTGGGAAGACGAAAACGACGTCGACCCTGACGCTCTCTAGGAGTTCGCTATGAAATTTGAAGATCTGAAAATCGTGCAAAAGTGGCGTGAGTATGCCGGTCCAAAGGACGAGCGCCTGGAGGCTGAGAGCGCGAAGATCTACAAGATTGGTTTCGTGCTGCTTTCGTTTGGCATGTTGATGATCTTTTTCTACCAGTTTATAGCTCGACAGGTTGCGTGGGTTCACAGCGACGCCAGTGAAATGCCGCATGGCTTTGCAACGCCGTTCGAGGCGGCCATGTATTTGTGGCTCGTTTTCGTGATGTTGATTTGCGCAGGACTGCAAACGCGGAAGGGCTATGTCGATACCAATCGTTTTGGGCAAACCGAGCATCTTCCTGTTGGATATTTCCTGCTTGTCAGCGGTCTTAGCGGCGCCGCGTTCGCGCTTGTTATTGCCGCAATGCGCTGTATCGCTGAGGCGCAGATCGTACCGCTCGAAAGCGTCTTTTGGTTGGCGAACCTGGCCACGGGCGTGTTCTGCGGTGCGACGATTTTCGCGGCCACGTTTGCTGGCCTGTGCGCAACGTTTTTCACGGCGAAAAGACGGCGTGCCAAGCTCGAGGCAGAACTCGACTCCACTGACGATATCTAATGCGATATGGGCTGGCTCTGGGTATCCAGAACCAGCCCATTTGATGTTCGATGAGCCGAGTCGGCGTCTCTCACAAAGGTAACTGGGAGCTAGCGAGGCCTATCCGAATTGACCTCATTGGCGGTGTCTTTTTCGAGCGCCGTGCGGCGGGCGCTGTAGGCGACGAGGCCGGCGCCTGCCGCGGCGAGTGCTGCTGCGGCTGCCGTAAGGGGAGCGTTGACATCGCCCGTGCCAGCGAGCGCGCCCGCTTTTCCGGAGCGTTTGTTATTGCTGTGGTCCTTGCCACTGCCGGAGCTGCTTCCGCCGGAGCCGCCGCCCTCGTCGGTACCGCCGCCACTCGAGCCGCCATCGTCGTCTGCTGTCATCGGGGCGTCGTGAAGTTCTGTCGTATCCGCGCTGTCGCATACGCCGACCTGAACTTCTGAGCGTTCGCATGCCGCGTCGGGCACATGAAGCTCGTGCAGTACGGCACCCAGCGCCGAGTTTGCGCCCGGTCGAATTTCCTCGAGCGTTACGGGATCGAGCGCCACCAGATTACGCGCCTTCGCATATAACGTTACGCGTTTGCCCACCTCGTCGCCCCAACTCTCTGGGATGGCAAAGCTCATGCGGAACTGTGCCGTGCAACCCGGTGCCAGCACGGCGTTGCCGCTGTCGGCTGCCAGCGGGTGCGTAGCGAAGCGCTCGCCCAGCGTCTCGAGCGCGTACTTCACATGTGCCATGTCGTTGGCCGAAGCGTCCTCGGCAAGCTCTGGGTCGTAGATCGATGCCATGCGTGTGTTCGCTCCGAACCCGATGGATGCGCTGGAGAACGGCTGGCTGGAGCCCTCTCGGTATAGATCGATCGTGCCGGCGGTCAGCAAGGTGTTGCCGTCGTTTCGCACCGTGACCATGAAGGATTCGCCTGCTGCTCCGGGCACCACCGCGCCCGAGGTAGCGACCGCGCCCGTCGGAGTGGCACACGCCACCAAGGGCACTTCGATGCCGTGCAGCTCTGCCTCGCTCTTCTCCGCGCTCACAATGTGCGTGGCGAGCGCGGAGAGCATGCTCCCCGACGTTAAAAATGTCGTTATCTGATCGACGGGATGGTCTAGCTCGCACATCACGAACGGCTCCGTAAACAGATCGCCTGCCAAGGTGCTGGCGAAGATGCGGAAGTGCTTGCCCATCACTGCTACCGGGTTGCCTTCTTCGTCGTAGGTTTGTCCCACCTTGCCATCGGTGTTCTCTACATAGAGCACGCACCTGCCGTTGTTGCTTACGCTAAACGATGCTGGGCCACAGTCTGCGGCACCCACGGGCTGCGTTGCAAATGCCGATGCGCCTCGCGTCCAGGTAATATGCTGCAGTTGCTCGTTGACGGTTGTCAAAAAGCCCGAATGTTGTGGCCACGGCACCGCGTGGGGTACTGTGGCATCTGGCGACATAACGCCCCAGCCCGCAATGGACTGGCCGATCACGGCGTACGATGCGCAGCCACAACCGCCTGCAGTCTCGTATGCAACGGGCACCACCATTTTGCCGTTGATATTCTCGGGCGCGCCCAGCTCGATACTCGACGGCGCTTGCGGAAAGCGGAGGACCTGACGGAACGTGAGACTGTCGCCCGAAACGTCCGACCACAGGGTAAAGCATTCCAGCGCAACCTCGGCCTCGCTGCCGAGCGCCTTCTCTGCGGTGGCTCCGTGGCGGTGGAGGTAGGCGCCCGACAGACGTCCGTCGACCAGCGTCTTGCCCACCGTGATGCGTGGGCACTGCAGGCAATGGTAGCCATCCTCCTGAAGGCGGCCGCGCGAGATGCTGCGCCACGACGTGTGCGATATCACGCGAACTCCGTCGTTGCTTATGCGCAGGCGCACAACGGACAGTATGCCGGATGTGCTCGCCGTATCGAAAAGGGTGTTGTCACCGGCGGGGCGCTCGCCCGAGACCAGCAACACATAGGCGTCCTGGTTTCCTATTCCGTCCGTATATTCCACCACGTCGAAGTCGTAATCGAATATGCCGGTGCGCTCCACGTCGCCCTCGCCAAACCCAAGGGGGAAGTCCACGGGCGTGGGAGCGGACCACGTGCCGTTCGTCTTTGTATGCACCACCAGGCGCGAACGACCATTCTCGCCGTAGCGCACCGAGGCGATACGGAATAGGCACTCCACGCCGGCAATCATCGTTAGCTTCATGTGGGCTTCGCTGAGCACGCCGGAAAACAGCATGTTGTCGCTCGAGGGTTTTATGCCGCCACGCTCGTCCTCCGACACGCCGGCAGAATTGGCGTTCGGGTCGGCAACGGTGTTCGTTGCCTGACCGATGTAGGTGTACTCATACATCGGCGCGGTGTTTTCGTCGTTCTCTATCAGTGCATGGACGAAATGCTCGATCTGTCCCGTGTCGTCGCTTTCTGCATCCGCCTCGAGCTCAATGCGCGTGACCGCTTGATCCCAATCGCGCACGACGGGCGCGACGTTTACGACAGCGGCCTTAACCTCGGCGCGTGCGAGCAGCTC
>CABUMU010000075.1 GCA_902492855.1 uncultured Collinsella sp.
GACGACGGACCGGGCTTCTCTCCCGCCGCCCTCGAACGCGGCTGCGAGCGCCTCTTCACAGACGACTCCTCCCGCTCCTCGCGCGACGGAGGCCGCCACTACGGGCTCGGCCTCCACGCCGCTTCCGAGGCCGCGAGCGCCCACGGGGGCTCCGTCTCGCTCGCCAACAGCCCCTCGGGCGGCGCGGTGGCCACCATCGCGGTCCCCCTGCGCGGGGCCTGACGACTCAGGCCCCGCGCACCGGCGTGGCTCGCAACCAAACGCTTCCCGGATAATAATGCCCGTTGCGGGGATCGCCCTGGCTAGTCGCCGCCCACGTGCATGAGCATGTCGGCGATGCGAGTCGCCATCTCGTCCGCCGCTGGACGGATGTTGGCGACCCAGGACGCAAGGCCGGCCTGATCGGATGCCTCCGCCTCAAGCACGTCGCAGTTCGCGGTCACCGCCATGAGCGGGGTGACGAGGCCGTGCGAGGCGGTGCAAACGAACGCGTGCTCCCGCGCCGCGGCCTCCGCCACCGGTCGCAGGGCGCGTCCCGCTGCCGCCCACGCCACGGCGAGCGCCGCGAGGAAGATCGCGATGCAGGAGGCGAGGCACCCCAGCCCGAGGCCGCATAGTCATCGCCATATCGAACGGCGTAAGTGTTGAGCACCGACTCAATGGCTTCATTTTGATCCTCACGGGTAAAGGCCGTAAGGTCGACCATTGAGGTAAAGTTGACGTACGGGGAGGCGATCCCCGTACACCCTCTCAAGCATCGATCGCTCGAAGCGGTTGTATGCGGGGATCGCCTCCCCGTACGTCAACCTGGTGCCAACTTCGGGAAAATCGCTGCGTTCCATATGGTCTCCTATCATTTAAATCGAGCGTTGATTCTTTGGCGCGCGTCGCCGGCGCTGCACCCCACAACAGCGGTTATTGTTTTCGCGTGGGTGTATCGCCTAGTACGCAGGGCGCAGGTCTAGCCTGAAATCCCCCTTGGCGATGGCGAGGCTGTAGTTCGACACGGCTAAAATCACGACGCCCATCAAAACCAGGCCGCAAGCGGCAATCAGCTGTTCCGACGAAAAGCCGAGGGCCTTCTTTCCGTCATCGCACGCCATCTCCGCTACGGCTTCGATTGGCGAAATCGTCGGGATGCCTACCGCCTGTCTAGCATTGTTCATGGTTATCTCCTTCGCTCTTTTCCATTGCTTCGGCCCTTATTTTCAACCGCCATCGGAATTTCGTCTCCTCTGACAGGCTTTGATTACCTACAATTTCATAGGTAATAATGCTGTTTATGGAGGGCCTGCCATGTCTAGGACATTTACCGAGGAGGAGATCTCCGAGTTAAAGGAATCCGGATTCGCAGCGAGCGGCACATCGAGAAGCAGGATCCTGTCCGTCCTCGACCTTCTCGTCCGATTCACTGACGAGAGAACGGGCATATCCGCATCGGAAATCGCACGCGTCATAGGCATCTGCTCCGAAAAGCCGACGTCGGAGAACGCCATCCTCAAGGACCTGCACCAGATAAGCGAAAGCATGCCAATGGGGATCCGCGTAGCGATACCAGGCCACGGCGAGAACGTCGGGTTCAGGGCCGTGAACAAGCCCTTGTCGTCCGAGGAGGCGATTCTCATCTCGGACGTGCTGGGGACGAGCTCCTTCATCGGCGAGGGGCAGAAAGACGAAATCTCCTCGAAGGTGCTTGCATTCTCTTCCGACTACGACGTCGACGAAAGCGTGGAGACCGTGTTCGTCGACCGCAAGGCCGGCAAGGACACTGACGCGATTTTCAGCGTCCTCCATGCCGCATCTCAAGCGATTCGGACGAACGAAAGGATGGCCTTCAAGAAGCAGGTTCACCTAATGAACGGATCAATCGTAAAAATCGGGCCGTACGAGGAGGACCCGGTGGCGATCGTGTTCAGCTTCGGCAGATACTACCTCGAGATCATGCATGTCGACGAAAGCGGTTCCTCAAGCCCCTACTTCCACCGACTAGACGATATCGTAGACCCAGTTGTCACCGGAAAGCCGCTGTCGGACTATGAAAAGGTCGAAGCGCTGAGGACGCGGGTTGTCGCGGACACGCGCCAGCGGATCGACATGTTCGGCTCGGACACCGCCAGGACACTGTTCCTCAAAGTCTCCGGCAGTCATGCCAAGTACGTTTACGAAAGGTTCGGCCACGACCTCAAGTTCTGCCATATCGACGAGAGCGGCGGAGACAATGTCGTCGGCTACGCCTGCGTCAACGTGATGCTGTCACCCACTTTTTTCAGGTGGCTATTCGGAATGGGCGGCGCGGTGAAGCTGGCGAAGCCGAAGGGAAAACGATGGGTCGGGAGCTTCCCGAATGCCGCCGCCTCCGACTTCGAATCCTATATGCGAGATTACGAAGCGGTCGCAGAGGGCTATAAAGCCGCACTGGAAGCTGCTATTTTGCAATTGGCCTGAAAAGCCGCCAACAAGAAAACAACCCCAATCGACTCGATTCGGAGAGCAAAGACACCCTTTTAAAGGCTTTGACCTGCGGGACGGAGCAGAGATGAACGACAGTAGCCAGATTATCTACAACGTAAAAAAGACCGCGACAAGAATAATCCAAGAGTATTTAAAGCTATGGGTCAAAGAAAGGTGCCCGGATAGTGAAAGCTGGACAAGGCAGGTTGAGTCCATTTGCGACGAGGCGCGCCGCAGGGGCGACGAGAACCCTCGCTTTAAGCCTAGCTATGACGCGGTAACCGCGCCACTTGACCGCGTTGGTCTCGAGAAAATGGACATGGGCAGCTGGGACCTAACCGCGCTGCGAACGATCGTCCTGCACATTCACCCCTTGGGCATATGGCTCTCTAAAGAGCAATACGAGCTCTTCGTAAAAATCGTGGATGACAAAAACTACGATTCGCACGAATCGACAAACGAACCCATGGAGTACGTCAAACCGTGGTCATGCGAGGCCCTTGACCGCATGGAGCTTTTTGTGAAGAGCGCAAATAGCTCGCTGAAGGAAAGCCATTACAAGGAGTATTTCGAAGAGTCCATCAAGATGATCCGAGAGACGCGAGAAAGGAACAGGGAGGAATACGATGCGCGCTATGCTCAAATAGCGGAGCTAAAACGACAAGCGGAAACCGAGGCGCATGACATAGCGACATCTCGCGATCCCCTGAATGCCTACGGCGCCGCATTTCCGAAATGGATCTGCAAACTCCCTAACGACTCTCGCGCGTCCTTCCACCTTTGGCACAGCTTCAATGAGGCATTAGTGGCCGAAGGATTTACACTCGCAGCATCGAACCTCGCGGATGCGTATTATTCAGGTGATGAAATCACTCCCGTCGACTACGAAAAGGCAGCCTACTATTTTGAAAAACGGGGCGTAGATGGCCTCATGTGGTATCAACGAATCCAGTATGCCGGATTACATTTGCGTGGCTTGATTTCGAACGCCTCAGCCGATAGGGGCAATGCCATTCTTTCCGAAATGGAATCTCCCTCGATGAAGCTGCGCCTTGCAAGGGAGTATCTATTCGGCAGATGGATACCGAAGAATTATGCAAAAGCGGCCGCGCTTTACGAGGCTTCCCCCACAAAAAGAGCGACCCCTGAATCCAATTCAAGCATCATGACGCCACAGGACTATGCAAACCTCGCAAGTCTTTATTTGGCCGAATTGGCAAATGAACCCTCACCTGGGAAAGGAAGCGAGATAATCGCCGCACTGGAAGATGCCCTTCGTGGCACCGATTCAACGCTCCAGGCCTATCAAAACGAAGACGGCTTTACTTTCTACCGGGTGATAACTGCTGGCGGCAAAAACCATCGAAAGACACAGGGTTGAGATAGGCGGCATCGTTTGCTTCTGATTCGGCGCCGATGTCTACGCCGCTCGCCTGCCTCCCATTGTCAAAACGCTAGTTATGGCGAACCATGTCCCAGCGGGTGGGTACCATTTACCCGGGCGCACCTGGGGCAACGGGCTGAAAACCTGTGCAAGGTCGCTCGCAGAACACGCAACATCAAACACGACAAAAGAGGCGAACGACAGATGCCGGACCCCGGACGACAGCACCGCGGAAGACGAGCATTCCGTCCACAACCGAACAACTCCAGCTACTAGGCAGGCGCCCGCATGGGCGCCTTTTACTTTTCGGGAACTTAGCTGCCAGCTAAGGCACGCGGCTCATGGCCGTTTCGTGAAGGCACGACCAGCTCGACCCAGCTCGACCCGTCTCCGCTCCCGCCGTGCTCACCAATCGACATCAGGCGGTTCAATCGTCGTGCAGACGAAAAGGGACACGGTGCCGTGCGGTGTGCTCGCGCGGTGCCGCACGGGAAGATTGGAGGAACCATGGTACACACAGCCGAATGCGTCGCGCCCGAGGGCAACCAAGATCGCGACGAATGGATAACGGTAATCGAGATGCAGGAGTACATGAGGGCAAGCCGAAACAAGGCATACGGCCTCATCTGGTCGGGAAAGATCGACTCGTACAGGCTCGGAAGGAAGCTCCTGGTGTCGAGGGCGTCAGTGGACGCCCACATCGAGTCGAGGAGCGGCAGGAAATGACGGCGGCGACCGTCCCGGGAGCTGCTCGCGGCCGGGCACGCGAGGGAGTCTCGAGACGAAAGGAGCTCAGGCACGCCCTCGTGGATGGTGTCACTGCGCCTCTGAATCAGGTTCATACAGACAAAGGCAAGCTTCGGGTTGTTATCGCAAACCAGCTCCGACGATAAATTCTCGTGTTCCGTAATCTTGAAGAAGCTGCGAATCTATTTCAGGGGCACTATCAACAGCGGTTTCATCCCGTTCCCCTCTTGCACTCACCGCCAGCACACGCTATAAGGTTGTTGGTGGCTCATTAAGCTACCTCCAAGTGCCGGGGGAGTCCCCCGGCTTTTTTTATCCATTCCATTAGGAGTCCCCATTGGCCAAGGAGCTCAGCATCTTCGTCGACGAGAGCGGCGACCGCGGCGGCAAAGCTCGCTACTACCCGCTCGTACTCGTCTTTCACGACCAGGAAGGCAGCATCGCTGAGGCGGTCACGGGCTATGAGGCCAAGCTTGTCAGGGCCGATCTCCCTAACATTCCGTTTCACTCCGAGCCTCTCGTGAACGGGCACAAGGACTATGAGTTTCTTGACATCGAGCAGCGCAAGGTTATGCTCGCCCGTTTCTCCTCGTTCGTCCGCAAACTTCCCATTTCCTATATCACGTTCGTCTACCACCGCAGCCAGTTCGAAGACCCGGCAAGGCTAATGGAACGTATGGGGCGCGATATCTCCTCTGCCATGATTGAACACCTGGGCTTCTTTCAATCCTTCGACGATGTGAAGGTTTACTACGACAACGGTCAGGACATTGTCATACAGGCGCTTGACCGCTCGGTGGGCAAGGTCCTCTCAAAAGGGGTCGTCCGACGCCGCAAGACCTCGATGACCGATTACCGCCTCGAGCAAGTGGCGGATTACCTCTGCACCATCGAACTTGCCTTGGTCAAGTACGAGGCCAAGGAGAACGGTGAGACGTACAACAAGTTCTTCGGAGGTATAGGTTCTTTCAAGAGGAACTGGTTCAAGCAAGCCCGCAGCAAGCGGATATAGGTGGTTCCGCAGTCTCGCAGGGAGCGGTCGTCTCTCCTCCGGCCAGGGCCCCAAGCGACACGCTTCGAGCAGCGATAGCGAAACGCAAGCAACGGCGTCGCGGGCGCCTCGTGCGCCATAGTGTCCATGTGGTCATCTTCTATCGTCTCAGCGTGGTAGCTGAAGATTCTAGGCGCTGGCCACACCCCTTTTCCGGGGCGCCAACACCAACGTTTAGCACACAAGGAGTTTGACGAGATGGCTCAGCAAGTATTGAATCTATCCGCCCATGCAGCCACGTCGAATAACTCCAGATTGGGGTAACTGACCGTTTCGCCCGTTTCTTTAAGACAGGCCTCCGCGGCGTTGCACAGCGAGCTCGCGAGCGACGCCGCATCAACGCGGAACGTCACGCTCTTAGTCGCACGCATCCCGCTCTTGGGCGACGGCCAGGAAGAGCAGAGGGCGTTGCACCCGTGGAGGACAAGCTCGAACTTGTAGTCGTAGTCGAAGCTCTCGTCTTTCTCGGGAGCATCGACCGACACATCGTAGTCGCCTGAATGCAACAGGGAGCACCGGAGCTTCCAGCACATCTTCCCATTAAAGATTTGACCTGGAATCGTTTCACCTTCGTTCGAGGGGTCTCCCGAAAACAGGAAGTCGTTTGCCGCCCAGTCATCAAACCACTTCACATACTGCCGCCCCGCCGCTCTCTTCCCGTTATGAAGGACGAGATTGGGATAAAGAAGCTGCCCCATGGCGTCGGGAATGGTAAGGGAAGACATAAGGGCTGGGATAAGGCAGTCTTTCTCAACCGCATTTCTAATCGATTCGACGAGTAGCTTCATTTTGATGCCTCAAAAAGTCTATGCGGTCTTATGCGAAGAAACGGCCGATCGGCCATGAGCCGAGCGTCGTTCGTGCCTCTTCGTCAAGTGACGCTCTGAGCGCAGAGGCCATGTCCGAGTCTCCGCGCAAGGCTGCTGCGCATGCTTTCGACAGCGCACTATCTGAATTCAGCTGGATTGCCATTAACTCAGATTTCTCCTCGCTAGTAAGATCTCGCTTTCGAGCGGCAATTTGATATCGATTTATCAGGGTTGCCTCTCGATCCGCAAAAGCTTCCAGGGCGTCTACGGTCGTCTCGCAGCATTTCAGCAACTCTTCCTTACAGCACGCATCTTGATCGTAGGCTGATAGCATTTCAAGCATCTTGTCGTTGACGTAGGCAGAGCTAACTTCGGTGACTGGATACTGCTTCAACGTAGCGGCAAACACCTCGGCATCGATATTGGCAAGCCTCATATAGTCCTGCATCGTTTGGACGAACAGAGGCGCGACGACTACGGGGGCATCCCCCTCGCCCCGGAAGAACACCGAGACCGTCAGGTCATCCAGTCGAAGCCCATCGACCATTCGGTACATATCTTCAGATACTTGGTAAAACACGAGCTTAATCGGATGGTTCCCCAGATTGATATATCCGAATCCGTTTTGCCGATCCTTGTAGTGGAGGGGTGCGTTCTCAACCAATCCCTTGTAAATTGTCTCGATGTTTCTTAAATCCTGAGTGGTCAACGCACTGATGTCGAGCTCTGGCTTGTAATGAAGAGCGTCGACAACCCGCTTGATAATCTCCAGCGACTGCAATCGACTCTCAAGGGCGTCGAGGTCGCCTCCGCTCAACTTGCACCCGCGAGCAAAGCCGCTTCCGTCTATGGAAAGCGTACCGGTTTGCATCAATGCGCGCATGAGGGCCAACTCTTCCATGCGCTCGACAAGAGTTCCGGTCTCGCTGAGGGTGATTGTGTTGGTGGAGAGGCATATGTCGAAACCCCTGAAGAAAACGTGCTCGCCATTCTCATTTTCTCCGGCCATGACCACCGCATTTAGGGAAACATCACCAGAGCTGACGTCATGCCGAGACCCAATCGCGACGCCAACTATGTTTTCAAGCTTATTCAAGGGATACAGCTCTCCCCAGGGGCTCTTCCCGTAGATATACAGCCCGTTCCTGTATGGAGCCAAGCTTGCGGGCGACTCGCCCTCGAGCAGCTCGATTCCAAACTCGCACTCATCAAAGCAAAGGCCGGCGTCCTTAAATTCCTCGATTGTCTTGGGGGCGATGCCAGCGACTGCTCGCTGCTTTGCTCTGCCCTTGACCGCCCTTCTGACAAGCCGCGTCAATTCCGCCGCGTCTGATGGAAGCCGGTCGAAACGCAAAGAGATGCGCTCTTGTTGCTCCGGAATATCGGCCAGAATCTTCTTTAGGTCATAGGGAAGCAAAAGTCTGTAGAAAACCTCCGCTGAACGAGCCTCGCTCCCACAGTAGACGTAAAAATAGATGCAGCCTCCAGCAATGTTGAGATAGTGCCTGAGGTCTGAAACTCGAACTTGCCGCTTAGGTCGGTCCGACTTTCTTTTCGAAGTGGTCCCCTTGACCTGAAGCGGCAACTGGCCTTCAACGGTCTCAATCGTGAAGGAAGAAGACGAGTAGACTTGCAGGTGCCCGTCGGTGCATTCGGTCTTGTCGTTCTCATCTATATACGCATAGACGCAAGCGACATCGCCGAAAGCCTGCTTGACAGCATTGACCGCGTTCTGCTCGATTTTGCGATTGTCCAAGCTTCTCCTTACTGTTTTAGATCGTCAGCAAACCGATGTCAGGCATGTTTCTCACTTGACCTAACTGCCTCGCGATGAATCGCATGGCCCTAGAGGAAAAAGTCCCTCGCGCTCACGATGCGGATGCCGTCGATATCCGTGTCGTAGGAACCCTGCCTCACGACCACGATCTTCTCGTGGTTGTCTCGTATCGACTTCAGAGGGGCGATCTCTCGCTCCCTGGTCTCGCTTGCGAACATCTCGTCAGTCGCCTGCACGTAGAGCACGCGCCCGTCCTTCGTCGCAACGAAGTCGACTTCCTTGCCATAGAGCTTGCCCACATGCACGCTCCATCCTTCGTAGAGCAGCTGGAGATACACGGCGTTCTCGAACAGGCGGCCAGTATCCGTGACCCTATAGCCGGCCATCCAGGTCCTGAAGCCGGTGTCGACGATGTACTCCTTTGGGTTCGTCTTGAGGAGCGCCTTGCCGTGCAAATCGTAACGCGTGGCACGATAGAACAGGAAGGCCTCCTCGAGCGCACCCACATACGAGGAAACGGTCTTGTTCGTGGTCTTCGGCCCCGCAGAAGTTAACGCGCCGGCGATTCGACTCGACGAGCACTCGTTGCCGATGTTGTCCGCCAGGAATTCGGCCACATGGCGCAGCAGGGAAGGGTCAGTCACCGCACTTTTGCCCTTCCCGCGCTCACGGTTGACAATATCACGCACGGCGATGGCTTCGTAGACGCCGGACATGTACGCCGAGTGCTGCGCCTGGGTCGTCGAGAGGGATGCGATGGCTGGCATGCCCCCATACTCAAGGTAACGAGTAAGCATGTCGTCGAAGAGAACGGGATCCCCCTCGGGAGTGAGAGCCACCGAAGTTCCCGATACGAACTCGATTCCGCAGAAGTCGGCGAACTCGGAGAAGGACAGGGGCAGCATCTTTACCTCTACGTAGCGCCCGGAGAGATAGGTGGCCAGCTCGCTCGAGAGAAGATACGCATTCGAGCCCGTGAGGTAGATGTCGCAATCGAAGTCGACCCTCATTGCGTTGACCGCATCCTGCCAGCCATCGATTCTCTGGGGCTCGTCTATGAAAACGTAGGTGCGACCCTTGTCCGACAGGCGCCCGCGAACGTAATCATAAAGCTGGTCCTCCGTCTTGATGCCCGTACCCTTGCTTTCCAGGTTGACGCTCACAAAGCCGCGGCCAGCGA
>CABUMU010000076.1 GCA_902492855.1 uncultured Collinsella sp.
CTGTTTTTGATTCCCAACGGCCTTGCTGCCGGTGGCGTTACGGGCCTTGCCACCATTATCCAGGCGGTCGGCGCGGCGCGCGGCCTATCGCTTCCCGTTGGTATTCAGACGATCGTGATGAACGCCTTGCTGCTGCTGGTCGTTATGCGCGAGGGCGGCATGTTCTACGTGGTGCAGACCGCGACGGGCTTTGTGCTGCTGGGCTTCTTTACCGATCTGTTCGCCCCGTTTGTAGCACCTCTGGCGGATGCGGACCTGATGCTCCCTGCCATGTGGGGCGGCATTATTACGGGCATCGGTTACGGCATGGTGTTGCGCGCCGGCGCCAACACCGGCGGCTCGGACACGATTGGCCAAATCATCTCGCGTAACACCTCGCTGCCGGTGGGCTCGACCGTCATGGCGATCGATGTTGCCGTATGCGCGCTATCGGCTCCGGTCTTTTCAATCGAAAACGCACTGTATGCAGGCCTTTCGATGGTCATTAGCGGCTACGTGATCGATGCCGTGGTCGATGGTGGCAACAAACGCCGTATGGTACTCATCATCTCGGACAAGTTCCCTGATATCGCTGCCGATATCATGTATGGCCTGGGTCGTGGTTGTACCAAGTTTAAGGCGACTGGCATGTATTCGGGTGCCGAGAAGCCGGTGATTATGGTCATCGTGAGCCGTCGAGAGCTCAATACCCTCAAGACGATCGTGCGCGAGCGCGATCCTCACGCCATTGTGACGGTTGCTGACGTTACGGAAGCCTTCGGCGAGGGATTCAAGGACATTAGCGCGTAGGGTCGATCGCGTTCCATCCAAAAGACGTTCACATTGATAAACCGTTTCATCAGCGGTTCTGCCTGCTCAATTGTTCAAATAATGATAAATACTCTGGTAAAGCTTCCAGTTTCCAGCATAATGAATGACGTACGTGCATCGCGGCTGGGTTGGGACGACCTTCTGTGCCGTGCGCATCTTGTCTAAAGAGGATGAAAGGAAGGCACAATGAGCGACGAAGAGCTCAAAAAGGTTGCCAACGAGGTAAGGAAGGGCATCGTCACGGGAGTGCACGCTGCCAAGTCCGGCCATCCGGGCGGTTCGCTCGGCGCTGCCGACATCATGACCTATCTGTACTTTGAGGAAATGAACGTCGACCCGGCCGATCCCCGCAAGGCCGACCGCGATCGCTTTGTGCTCTCCAAGGGCCACTGTGCTCCGGGTCTGTACGCCGTGCTCGCCGAGCGCGGGTTCTTCCCCAAGGAGGACCTCGAGACGCTGCGTCATATCGGCAGCCACCTGCAGGGTCATCCCAACATGAACGACACCCCGGGCGTCGATATGTCCACCGGCTCGCTGGGCCAGGGCATCTCCGCCGCCGTGGGCATGGCGGTTGCCGCCAAGCACTGGGGTGATACTTACCGCACGTACGCCCTGCTGGGCGATGGCGAGAGCGAGGAGGGCCAGGTCTGGGAGGCCGCCATGTTTGCCGGCAACCAGCAGCTCGATAACCTCTGCGTGATCGTCGACCACAACGGCCTGCAGATCGACGGTCCCGTCGAGGAGGTCAACGACCCCATGCCGCTCGCCGACAAGTTCCGTGCCTTTAAGTTCCACGTGGTGGAGCTCGCCGACGGCAACGACTTCGACCAGATCCGCGCCGCCTTTGCCGAGGCTCGCGCTACCAAGGGCCAGCCGACCGCCATTATCGCCGAGACCATGAAGGGCAAGGGCGTTTCCTTTATGGAGAACCAGGTGGGTTGGCACGGTAAGGCCCCCAACGATGAACAGTTTGAGCAGGCCATGGCAGAGCTCACGGCCGCCGGAGAGGAGCTCTAGGATGGCAGACGTCAAGAAAATCGCCACGCGCGTAAGCTACGGCGAGGCCCTCGTCGAGCTCGCCAACGAGCACGATGACTTTGTGGTCCTCGACGCCGACCTGGCTGCCGCCACGCAGACCGGCAAGTTCAAGGCAGCCTGCCCCGACCGCTTCTTCGATGTGGGCATTGCCGAGAGCAACCTGATGGGCGTCGCCGCCGGTATCGCGACCACCGGCCGCGTTGCCTTCGCGAGCACCTTTGCCATGTTCGCTGCCGGTCGCGCCTTTGAGCAGGTCCGCAACTCCATCGGCTACCCGCACCTCAACGTTAAGATTGGTGCCACGCACGCCGGTATCTCGGTGGGCGAGGATGGCGCCACGCACCAGTGCTGCGAGGATTTCGCCCTCCTGCGCGTCATCCCCGGCATGACTGTGATCGTTCCTGCCGACGACGTCGAGGCCCGCGCCGTGACGCGCGCCGCCTACGAGTGCGACGGTCCGGTGTACATGCGCTTCGCTCGTTTGGCCTCGCCGGTTATCAACGACCCCGAGACCTACAACTTCGAGTTGGGTAAGGGCATTGTCATGCGCGAGGGCGCCGACGTCACCATCATCGCCTGCGGCCTGATGGTCGGCGAGGCTCTCGAGGCCGCCGAGCAGCTCGCTGCCGAGGGCATCGACGCCGAGGTCATCAACATGCACACCATCAAGCCCATCGATGCCGACCTGATCGTCAAGAGCGCCACCAAGACCGGCCACGTCGTGACCGTCGAGGAGCATTCTGTAATCGGTGGCCTGGGCAGCGCCGTTGCCGACGTCCTGTGCGAGCAGTGCCCGACGCCCCTCAAGAAGATCGGCGTCAACGACACCTTTGGCGAGTCCGGCCCGGGTGCCGAGCTCTTGCACAAGTATGGCCTGGACGCCGCCAACATCGTGGCGACCACCAAGGAGTTCTTGGCATAAGGCAAGGCGGATCTCAAGGACTGCTTCGCCAGAACTATGGAAACCCGGCAGGGGCGCTCTCTTGGAGAGCGCCCCTGTTTCAGTTGCGGTGAAATAGGGACTGATTAGACCTTTTAACTGGTAAAACAGTCCCTATTTCACCGCAACTCATGAAGACGCCCCTCAAGCACGGTCCCATCAGGGAAAAGGGCATATATCGACAAAGCGCAATTCAGACCCTTCCAGCGTTGTATATGCAGCGCCCCAAGATAAACGCGGCGACCCCTTAGTTATCGCAGGCCGGGCACAGGGTTACTCTCCAATTCTTTCCGCAGGACGGAGGAGCCCCTGCCGCGCGAAGCGCGCAGCGGGGGCTCCGACATGTCCGAGGACGATTTGGAGAGTAACCCTGTGCCCGGCCGACGGGATCCCTAAGCACGCCATGCTTCTTATGTGCAGCAAAGCTAATACTGCTAAAATACAAAGCGCTCATGTAGTTTAAACGCACGACGATAAGGAGCACCAGTGGGTAACCACTTCCGTACCTCCGGTGCGGGCGATGATGCCCCCAAGACGCAGGCAGGCGTCCAGGGCAGTCGTTTCGCCACTCCGGATTCAGAGGGCCAGCCTGTTGCTCAGGCCCCCGCTCAGCCGGCAGATCAGGCACAGCCGGCATCCGATCCCTTTGCCTACAATCCAACCAGCGATGTCGCGCTTTCCGGCACGGCGGGTTTTGAGCCCGTTCAGGCCGTGACCGCTCGCGTGGAGCAGCCTCAGGCTGGTGCCGCCACGCCGCAGCCTACCATGGCCGGCATTCCCGACCCCTTGGCCCCTGCGACGCCGGCTCCTCAGCCTGCGCAGTCCGGTCTCTTTGCCGCTATTCCCGACCCCACGCAGCCTGCTGCCCCGGTGGTCGAGAGCGATCAGGCAGCCGAGGTCGCAAGCCTCGATAACGCGCTCAACAACCCCGATTTTACGTCGGTGTTTGCGCCCATCGATCCGCAGGCCAGCCGCAAGAAGATGGCCAAGCAGGCCGGTGTCGAGCCCGTCATCCTTATGGAGCATGTCACCAAGATCTATCCGGCACAGCCTAACAAGCCTGCACTCGACGACATCAACATCGAGATCTATCCGGGCGAGTTCGTCTTCCTGGTCGGTCACTCCGGCTCGGGTAAGACCACGCTGCTGTCGACGCTCAACCGCGACGTCAAGCCGACGAGCGGCCGCATCCTGGTTGCCGGTCAGGACCTCATGAAGATCAAGAACCGTAAGGTTCCGTTCCTGCGCCGCCAGATTGGCGCCGTGTTCCAGGACTTTAAGCTTCTGCCGCAAAAGACCGCCTACGAAAACGTGGCGTTTGCCCTGCAGTGCATCGGCAAGCCCAAGGGCGTCATTCGCAGCCAGGTGCCCGAGGTGCTGCGTCTGGTCGGTCTGGCCGATCAGATGGACTCGCTGCCCGACCAGCTTTCCGGTGGCGAGCAGCAGCGCGTTGCCGTCGCCCGTGCTATGGTCAACCGTCCGCCGCTGCTGATCTGCGACGAGCCCACGGGCAACCTCGACCCGGCGATCTCGCTGGGCATCATGAAGCTGCTTGAGCGTATTAACCGCACCGGCACCACCGTGATCGTCGCCACGCACGACCGCGAGATGGTCGATAGCATGCACCGTCGCGTGATCGCCCTCGAGGGCGGCCACGTCATCCGCGACCAGGAGAGGGGAGGTTACGGCAACTATGGCACCAACTAACGTGGGCTACTCCTTCAAAGAAGCAATCAGCCACTTCTTCCGTAACTGGACTACCTCGCTCGGCGCCGTCATCACGATCTTCCTTTCGCTGTTTATCATCGGCCTGTTCATCATGGGCTCTGCGATGCTGAACTCCGTGATCGGCACCGTCGAGGATCAGGTTGTCATCAACGCGTTCATTAGTGATGACGCCGATCAGGCCGATGTTCAGGCTTTTGAGGCCGAGCTTAAGACGTGGAATAACGTCAAGTCCGTGACCTATAAGGACAAGGACGACGCGCTGGCCGAGTATACGAGCAAGATGTCGGGCAACGCCGACGCCACCATGAGCGCGCTCGATGGCCAGAACCCGCTGCCGGCTTCCTTCGCTATTGAGATGGACGATCCGTCCAAGGTCGAGAGCACGGCAAAGAAGCTCAAGAAGGATGCCGATTTCCAGAAGATCGCGGATGACGGCGACGTCAACGCGAGCGTGCTGTACGGCCAGGAGGAAGTGAGCCGCCTGTTCCAGGTGACCAACTACATCCGCATCGCCGCCGTGGTGCTCGTTGGTCTTCTGACCTTTATCGCATTCATCTTCATCAACAACACGATTCGCCTGTCCATCACGGCGCGTCGTCGTGAGATTGCGATTATGCGTCTGGTCGGCGCCAGCAACGGCTTCATTCGTGGCCCGTTTATCACCGAGGGCGTGCTGCAGGCCACTTTGGGCTCGCTGCTTTCCATCGGCGTTCTGGAGCTGCTGCGCAATCTGATGATCCCGCGTCTGCAGGAGAGCATCGGCTGGATGTCGTTTGCCCTGCCGATGCAGTACTACCTGGTGACCTATGCTGCGCTGATTCTGGTCGGCGTGATTATCGGTCTCTTTGGTTCTGCCATCGCCATGCGCCGCTACCTGCGCGTGTAGGCATGCTTGGAATTCATCCCTTCCAACGGGTCGTCTCTTATGGGGCGGCCCGTTTTTTGATCCCTAGGGGACGGCAGGAAAGCGAATCATTTGGGTAGACTCTTTGGAGTTCGCAATCGATAGTTAGGAGGCGCCATGGGGCGCAATAACAAGCATAAGCGTGGAGCTCGCAATCAGCGCGGGCCGGTGCGCAGCGAACGCCGTCCGAGCCTGACCGGGCGCGTGCAGCTCCATGAGCATAGCGCCTACGTTGTAACCGAAAACGGCGACTACAAGGTCATGGGCCGCGGTAAGCGCGAGATCATGGATGGCGATACCGTTGCCGTGAGCATTAAGAACAGCCCGCACGGTGAGCGGCGCGCCGTGATCGAAAGCGTGGTTGAGCGTGCAGCCATAAGCGTGGTGGGCACGTACCAGACCGCCGGTCCGCTCGGTGTGATCGAGCCGCTCGATTCGCGTCTGAAGGCCGACTTCTTCATTCTACCCGAGGATACCTCGGCGGATCGTCTGGGTGTCCACCCGGGTGATGCTGTTGTCGTGCGCATTTTGACCTACCCGACGCGCCTGGAATCGGGTACCGTGACGATCGAACGCCGCATTGGCGGAGATGACGCGCCCGATTTGGGCGTTCAATATGTGATGGCGCGTTACGGCTATACCGATAGCTATCCCGAGGCCGCGCTGGACGAGGCCGAGGGGCTTTCGCTCGATGTGTCCGCGGCGCTTAAGGACCCGCTCCGCCGCGATCTGCGCGACCGCTTTGTCATCACGATCGACCCAGTCGACGCGCGCGACTTTGACGACGCCATTTCGCTGGAGCGCACGCCCGAGGGTGGCTACAAGCTGGGTGTGCATATCGCCGACGTTTCACACTATGTGGCTTGGGACGGGCATATCGATCTTGAGGCTCGCCATCGTACGACATCGGTGTATCTGGCCGATCGCGTGCTTCCCATGCTGCCCGAACGCCTGTCCAATGACCTGTGCTCGCTTCGCCCTGACGAGGACCGTCTTGCGTTTACCGTTGACATTGAGCTCGATGCACAGGGTCGCGTGCGGCATTACGATCCGTACCCCAGCGTGATTCGCTCGCGTGTGCGTATGGACTATGACGGCGCCGAGGCGCTGCTGGTGCGTGCCGGCGCGGTTGAGTATTCGGTGCTGGAGGGTGCAGCCGAGGATGTTGCGGCTGCCGAGACCTCGCGCGAGGAAGCGCTTGAGCGCGGTCTTGCGTGCGAGGAGGCCGCCCGCGGCTACAACGTCGACCTCGGCGATTTCCTTGTCGCCGCTAACGAACTCGCCGAACTCCGCCGTCGTATCCGTCGCGCCCGCGGCTCGGTCGATTTTGACACGGCCGAGATTCGTGCTCTGTTGGATGAGGACGGAGTGCCCGTGCAGATTGTGGCGCGTGAGCGTTCGTGTGCCACGTCGCTTATCGAGGAAGCTATGCTGCTCGCCAACGAGTGCGTTGCAGAGTGGCTGGCAGACCGTGATATCGAGGCCTGCTATCGCGTGCATGAGGATCCGAGCCCCGATAGCCTGCACGGTGCCGCCGTTGCGCTGGCGCAGCTAGGCATCATCGACGATCGCCGTGCGGCTGGTATTGCCCTGGGAAGTCCCGATGAGCTGCAGGCTGCGGTTGACGCCGCGGCCGGCACGGCTAACGCTCCGCTCGTCAACACGTTGCTCTTGCGCAGTATGCAGCGCGCGCTGTACAAGCCACGCAACGAGGGCCACTTTGCGCTTGCCGCGCCGTGCTATTGCCACTTCACGAGTCCCATTCGCCGCTATCCCGACCTGGTGGTGCATCGCGTACTCAAGCTGCAGCTGGCCTACGAGCAGCTGGGCGGCAAGGACGCCTTGGTGCGCACGCCCCGGCTCATCGGTAAAGGTCGCGAGTCCCTGCCACGCATTCTGCCGCAGATCTGCCGCGCATGCAGCGATGCCGAGCGCGCGGCAGATGCCGCCAGCCATGCGACGCAAAAGATCAAGATTGCCCAGTACTATGAGGACCGTCTGGGCGAGCGCTATGCCGGAACCGTCTCGTGGGTTAGCAGCATGGGCCTTTTTGTGCGCTTGGACCTAACGCAGGTCGAAGGTTTGGTTTCGATCAAGAGTCTGGGCAACGAGTGGTTCGAGTTCGACGAGGACGCGCTCACGCTCACAGGTGCCGACACGGGCACCCGTTACGAGCTGGGGCAGCGCGTGATTGTCGAGGTCTCGCGCGTCAATACCACGCGTGGGCACTTGGACTTTAAGCTTATCCATTAGCCAAATCCCGACTCATGGTGGGGGAGCGGAGGGCGGCCTTTCGAGACCGTCCTTCGCATTTGAATCGTGGCTACCTTGCCGTCTACTCGGCCGCCCGCTTACCTGCTATTTGAGAGGTAAAACCTACCAAAATAAACCTGTCCCTTTTTGGCAGGTTTACAAGAAAGCGGGGATGAGATGGCGACGGTGTACGGTTATGCGCGGGTGAGTTCGCGCGATCAGAACCTTAATCGGCAGCTGGATGCGCTGGGCGCCTATGGCGTGGGCTCGGCGAATATTTATGCCGACCATGCGAGCGGCAAGGACTTCGATCGGCCGCATTATCGCGAGCTGCTACACGTCCTGGGAGACGGGGACGTGCTGGTGGTGCTTTCTATCGACCGACTTGGCCGTAATTACTCCGAGATTCTTGAGGAATGGCGACGCATTACCAAGGAGCTCGGGGTTGCCATTGTGGTGTTGGACATGCCATTGCTTGACACGCGCGCTAGGGCCAGCGGCGCGCCGGATGTGACCAACACCCTGATTGCCGATATTGTGCTGCAACTGCTGAGCTACGTGGCGCAGGTAGAGCGCGAGAATATCCATCGGCGCCAAGCGGAGGGGATTGCAGCGGCGCGGGCGCGAGGGGTCCGTTTCGGTCGACCTCGCAAGCCATGCCCTCCTCAGTTTGAGCTGGTGCGCGATAGCTATGAGGCGGGCGATATTACCCGCAGCCAGGCAGCAAAGTGCCTGGGCGTGTGCGTGGGGACGTTCGATCGCTGGATGCGCGAGGCGGGGTAGGGGGTTTGCGTCGCTTTGTCGCTTCCTGTTGCGATTCAAATTTTGATACGGTGACGATGTCATTTGGGGCTACACTCGCTGATATTCAAAAAAGGAGGTTGGCCCTTGGCGCGCGTAAAACAAATAATCGGATGGACCGCGATCGTTCTGTTCGCTGTAACGCTGGCGGGCATCTGGGTGTTGACGGAGCAAAATGCGGTGGAGACGTCGTTGCTGAGCGAGTCCACCGCGCGTGTGGTAGAGGGTCAGGCTACGGGCGTTCAGGCTGCCGATGCCACGGGTGAAGCCCAGACGGAAAACGGAATGACCGGGGGCACCGATTTGGCTGCCCCGCCTGTCCGGTCTGGCCGACTTGCTTCCATTCGCATGTGGGTGGGCACAAACGTCCGTCGCGTTGCCCATACCGTAGAGTTTTTCTTCGTCGGATTGTTCGCCTCGGTGGTCGTGGTTTGCTTTTCCAGGCGTCCGTGGAGCGTATGCTCCCGTTGCGCGCCCGTATTGCTCTTTTGCGCCGTCTGCTCCGTTGGCGATCAGGTACATAAGATCTTTGTTCCCGGCAGGCATTTCGACGTTATCGATTTAGGATTCGATGCTGCGGGCTATGTCACCGCCATGCTGTTGGTATTGCTGACAGCGGCGTTGGTGCGCCATGCGACTCGGCCGATCGGCGCCCATGCGAGGCGCTAGCCTTAAGACGAGACATCGCGACTGCCCATGCTTCGACATTGACTACAATAACGGCTGCAATCGCGAGTGGTCGTCGATGTGCAGTTTTCCAGACACCTGTTTTCTCTAAGAAAGGAAATCCCATGGCGGTATTGTTTGTTGAATAT
>CABUMU010000077.1 GCA_902492855.1 uncultured Collinsella sp.
GATGTTGCCGATGCCGACGGTGTCGATATGGGAGTCGATGGCGATGATCTTGTCGCCCTCGCCCATAAAGCCCATGACGTTGCCCAGGCCGTCGACCTTGACCTCGTCATAGCCAAGGCTCTCCATCTCGGCCTTGATGCAAGCGACAACCTCACCCTCCTCGCAGGACTCAGAGGGATGGGAGATCATAGCGCGCAGAAAGCGAGTCATATCAGCACGATGGGACTCAGCAGCAGCCTTGATTGCGTCGAAATCGAGTTCTTTAGCCATTGTTCATAACCTTTCAAACGAAGGAATCTACCTGTGAGGTGGCGGAGCGATACCTATTTACTCCGCCCCAACGATTAGCAAGTGGGATATTCGCCTTCCCAAACAATGCGGCGATACTGGTCGGGATCCGTATCGCCCTCGGTGGAGAAGCAGAGCACAGAGCTCGTCTTGTCCAGGCCGATGAGTTCCTTGAGCTCGGCGTACTCGGGATCGAGCATGAGGGTCTCGACCAGGCCGGTGGTCACAGCGCCGGACTCGCCGGAGATGACGCGCGGGTCGCCCTTCTCGGGAGCGCCCAGGGTGCGCATGCCGCGAGCGGTGACCCAGTCGGGGCAGGACACGAAGGCGGTGGCGTGGTTGCGCAGGATATCCCAGCCCAGAATGTTGGGCTCGCCGCAGCACAGGCCGGCCATGATGGAGGGCATGTCGCCGTCCACGATGCGCGGGTCGCCGTCGCCGGCGGCAGCGCCCTTGTACAGGCAGGCGGCAGGCGCGCACTCAACCACGACGAAGGTGGGCGGGTTATCGGGATACAGGTTGGTGAAGTAGCCCACCACGGCGCCGGCCAGCGAGCCTACACCGGCCTGGACAAAGACGTGCGTCGGGCGATTGATGGCCATCTCGCGCAGCTGCTCGGCAGCCTCGGAAGCCATGGTGCCGTAGCCCTCCATGATCCAAGACGGGATCTTCTCGTAGCCCTCCCAGGCGGTGTCCTGAACGATAACGCCGCGCTCGCAGGCGTCGGCCTCGGCGGCGGCCATGCGCACGCACTCGTCGTAGTTGACCTCTTCGATGGTCACCGTGGCGCCCTCGGCGGCAATGTTATCGAAGCGGGGCTTGGTGGAACCCTTGGGCATGTGCACGACGGCCTTCTGGCCCAGCTTGTTGGCAGCCCACGCCACGCCGCGGCCATGGTTGCCGTCGGTGGCGGTAAAGAAGGTAGCCTGGCCAAAGTCCTTGGCAAGCTGATCGGAGGTCAGGTAATCGAAGGTGCAGTCGGCAACGTCCTTGCCGGTCTCGTCGGCAATGTAGTTGGCCATGGCAAACGAGCCGCCCAGGACCTTAAAGGCGTTGAGACCAAAACGATAGCTCTCGTCCTTAACGCACAGGTTGGACAGGCCCAGGCGCGCGGCCTGACCGTCCAGGCGAGCAAGCGGAGTGACGGTGTACTGGGGGAACGACTGGTGGAAGGCGCGGGCCTTCTTCACGTGGTCGAGGCTCATGATTCCCAAGTGCTTGTCATCGCTCTTGGGCATCGTGTTGCTCGCCCACTGGATCTTATCGGCCATACGGTGAACTCCTTAAGTCCTCTCTTGCCGGCCCCCGCATACGCGTTTCAGCCCATTCCCATTCATGCGACTGAACTTTTATGTGGATGCCAAACAAAAAGTTTGTTAGCATTGTTCTATCACACTTTTTGATTGGCAAACCTAACAAATTGTTTGTTGCCGTAATCGGTACCTTTTCGCCGCCGAACGGTTATGAATTGCCTTGTTGATGGATTTGTTTGCGGTCAAGTGTGGTTTATGGCAAAGTGTGCCCAAACTAATTTTTAGGAAGGCACCCATGACCCCCGCACAGATTGAGTTTTACAAGCGCCTCGCACACGGTCTGGCGCTCCAATTTGGCCCCAACTGCGAAGTCGTCGTCCACGATCTGGAGACCGAGGACGTGGACCACTCCATCGTAGTGATCGAAAACGGCCACGTCAGCGGGCGCAAACTGGGTGACGGCCCCAGCCATATTGTGTTTGAGTCCATGCACGAGGGCACCACCGACGTGCACGACCGCGAGCCATACCTCACCAAAACCACCGATGGCAAGCTGCTCAAGTCCTCTACCATCTTTATCCGCAACGACGAGGGCAAGCCCGTCGGCATTCTGGGCATCAACTTTGACATTACGCTCATGAAGGCTTTTGAGCGTTCGCTCGACGCCTTTACCGGCACCGGCGGCACGGGCTATACCGAGCCCGAGCCCATTACCAAGAACATCGGCGACCTGCTCGAGGACCTGCTGCACGAGTGCGAGCAGTTTGTGGGCAAGCCCGCGGCGCTCATGACCAAAGACGAGCGCATTCGTGCCATTGGCTACCTCGACCGTCGCGGCGCCTTCCTCATTTCCAAGTCGAGCGAGCGCGCCTGCGAGTTCTTTGGCATCTCAAAGTACAGCTTCTATAGCTACCTCAATGAGGCCAAGGCGGCGGCCGGCGACAAGTAGGCACTCGCCTAGATTGCCCCTCCCCTTTTGGGCGCGAGTTCTGGAAAGCGCGAATCCAAGACCGAGACGCTTGGGAAGTTCCATATAATCGATGTCATTAGTATTTCGAAAGGATGGAACAGAATGGCGTTGAGCAAGGCATCATGCACCGGTCGCGGATTGATTCCGGCAATTGGTGGACATGTGCACCGCATGTTCGATGAGGGTGAAGACGACCTGTTTTCGCTGAGCCTTGACGACGTGATGGATGATCGCCCGTGGACCGCCGACGAACTCATGGGCGGCGGGGCTCGCCCGTCAAATCCCAATCCCGCACTTGCGCCTAAGCCCGCATCTGCGCCGACTCCTGCGCAGTCGTCTGTTTCGACGCCCGCGCCTACGCCCGCACCCACTTCGGCGCCTACGCCCGCTCCCCGCCCCGCAAGCGACCCGTCCGAGACGGCGGCATTTCTCGCTGCAGCGACGCAGGGCAAATCGGCCGACAGCACCGTTATGTACAGCGCCCAGCAGTTGCCTGTTCCTGCGGCACGCAAGCCTCCGGTCGCAAGGCTCGATGAGCCCGTTGCCCATCAGGTTGCCCACGATTCCTGGGCTGCAACCGATCTGGATGAGACCTCTACCGGCATGCCGGCGCTCGATGTTCCGGTTAACCCGCTTTTTGCCGCTAACAGGAGCGCCGCGGACTATGAGGGCGGTGCGGCATATTCCGATTATTCCGATGGCTATGCTGGCAACGGTCGCATCGAGACAGAGGATTATGGCACCGCATCGAGCGATTATCTCAACGATCCGTACGCTGCCACGCCTGCACCGGAATATGACCCGGAGGCCGCGTCCGCGCCGGCGTATACCAAAAGCACGGGCGAAGAGCGCTTCGCCGATTATTACGCCGAGGAAAAGGCGCTGCGTTTCTCGGAATTTCCGCAGGCAGTCAAGGTTGCCTTTATCGCCATTATCATTGCCCTGCTCGGCGCCATTGCGTTTGAGGGATTCCAGCTGTTCCGCGGCGCCACCCAAGCGGAGTCGGAGACCCAGCAAAAAGAGGACGATAACCAGTACCTGGACATCAACACCCTCAAGGGCGACCCCAACGACGAGGACGACGAGTAGCGAGGGCTGAAGGCGACCACAGGATCCCGCATCCAGCACCGACTTCTAAGTGCTGTTTTGTCATCCAGCCACACTTTTCCGGATTATTTTCCTATCGAATTTGACACTTTTCCGAAGTTTTAAGGTGCCTATTTCGACACTTTTCCGTACTTTTACACGGCCGATTTCGATACTTTTCCGAATGAGAGCCGAATAATCACTTGGGAACCAACGCCGTTCACGCGTCATTTCGCAGGCGGCGCTTGATTTCTGTCCGTACACGTTGATAGACCCCATCGTGCCTGCAAGGAGCGGGCGCGTTTTATCCAGAGTCGGGGTAGAGAGTTGGCTCCACGATCCCGACGCCAACCGGCCAAGAGGCGCGGTGGCCCTGCCAACATCGATGAAAGGAGTCCGTATGGACAATTTCTCCGTGCGCAGTGAGCGCAACTTCCACAACCTGGCAACCAAGCCAAAACGAATGCATCTTCTGGACGAGCCGAGCGGCTATGCCTCGGCCATGGTCAAGAGCAGCCTCTCCCACCAGATGCGCTTTACCGTGCAGGTGCTCGAGGAAGATCTCTGCGCCGCCGGCGACCCGCACGTGCTGCAGATTCAGCTGCTCGGGGACGACTCGCGCGAGCCGTCCAGCTGGAAGCTCTTTGCTGACGGCAAGTGCGTTGTGGACGGATCCGGCGCCTTTGCCCGCGAGTGCTTCTGCGAGGGGGCCGAGGTATTCCTGGACCTGTGCCGCGACGCCGTACGCGCAGCCGAGCTGCGCCAGTGGAGCCAGAGGGAGTATGAGCTGCTGAGCGCCGCGCGTGGGGTCGCGGGGGTATAGGTAGATGCAGGCGGCGTGCAGCCGTTGCACGCCGCCGCTCAAGCCGCGCGATGCCAAAAGACTGGCACTTGTGTATGCCTTTTGGCATGCACAAGTGCCAGCTGGGTTTATCTATGCCGCTCGCAAGAGAATTTCACGCTGGGTGTTAAGGCATTCCCTAAGGCCTTCAACGTCATTCGGTTTCCTTTCGAACAGCTTAAGAATGACATTGTGGACATTCTCACCATTTGCCTTCGAAAGACGCTCTGTGTAGTCGCGCACGGACTTAACAATGTCCTCAAACTGCTCGCTCTTAATTTCGACCGTGAAGCCTTTCTTACCGTCATTAAGAGCAGCTATGGCGCCTTCCAATCTATCAATCATCTCGATCGTAAGTTCGCTATCCCCCAGAGCCTTAAGGTATTCCGAGAATGCAGAGCTAAAGTCTGCCATCCGCTTCTTTCGCAACGCGTCTTCTTTGCTGCGGCGCACGCGAGTCACTCCCGCATATACGCCCCCGCCGACCGCAGCTACGCCCGCAACCGCAAGCGCAGCTACAGCAACTTTCTTGTTCTGCCTCGCAAGCTGAACCGCCTGGTCAGCTATACGCAGCGCTTTGTTGGCCCCATTCTGAACATCTGCAGGCTTAAGATGCCGAACAATATGTCCAGCGCCGTCGCGCACAACGCCGCCCCATTGGACATACTTACCAGTGGCTAGGCCCAACGCTATTTCTGCGGGAACCTCGAAAGCAACCTGTTGAATCATGGCAATGTCTCCTCATTTAAGCTGGCCACCAGATACGGGTAAGCGGAAGGATAGAGCGGGTGTCGTCATCGGTCTTGTCATAAATATCGACATAGTGACGTACGAAGGCATCCAGATCGAGTAGTCGCACGGGAATGTTCGCACGATCGGCCTCGTAGCGTGCCTCTTTCGTAAAGCCGCCCGTAGACACGTACAGACCGCGATCGCCAGCGCGAAGGCCGCCGATAAATGCACGAACCGCCGGGGCTCCCATGGCGCCCTTACGATGCTTGACCTCGGCGACAATACGAGGCGATTCCAATCCGAGAGCGTCCGGGGACGCCACTACATCGCGACCACCATCGGGGCCCTTGGGCATAACGCGAGCGCAGTAGCCCATGGCCTTGAGCAAGCCCGCTACCAAGCGCTCCATATCCTCCCAATCGAGCTGGTTGACGCGATCCTTAATGAGCTCGATGCCATTGTCATAGGTCGCTGCAAGGGTTTCTTGGTCATTCGTCGCGTCGTTATCATCGATGACGGGATCATTTGAAGCCACCACCGACTTGTCCCTTGCAGCATTCGTGAGATCGGCCATGACCTCATCGGAGACAGCGAAGATGGTTTGGATGCCGCCAAGCGAATTCTTGGAGGAAGGCGAGAGCACGTCACGTGGAGCAATTTCACCCCACCTGACGTCCCTCGTGTAGGTCACCCCGTCCATATCGCAGACGGCAATGCAGGGACCGGTAATAACGCCAAGATGGTAAAGACGGTTTTCCGGATCGTACATAACAACAGTCGAGCCCGTCGTCATGTCGTGCGCAAAACGGTAGACCTGACCAACGCCTGCCGCGACTTTGCCTTTGCTGTCACCGGGATGCGCCTGGCTGTATGCCGCCCTAATCTGCTCGCGATTCATAGCGGCAATATCGGCACCATCGAAATCCCAACCGATACCAATGACGCCGCACTCGAGCCAACTGGGCGCATATACGCCCCCGCGCCCTGCACGAATCATCCAAGCACCCAAACGAAACCTGCCTTTCTGCCATAGCGCAACTCCGTTGTGGCACCACGGCTTATCTCAAAGACCCCAAGCATTGCGCCGACAACTCGCCACAGTACTGACAAATATCCAAGTCACGGTCGAACGGAGTATTCATCTGTTATCAACTTTAAGATGGCGTGCATAAAGAGCACCACTGCGATAAATGCGATACGCCATCACGGCCAGCACGCATGACGTCATCCCAAAGCACCTCGCACTCTTTTTCGCTCCATGAATAAACTCGCTGGTACACAGGAACGACGAACTGCATTTTCGCCGTGCCCATAAGGTCGAGCAGATTCGCCTCGGCTGCCTTCATTTGCGGTCGCCCCCTTTTCTTGTTTACGTCGTTTGCGGTCAGTCCTCCACTGAGCGGAGGGCGCTAAAGACGAGAGCATCGAAGCACAGAAGCAAACAGGATGCCCATATCGTTAGATTTTACAACGCTTGTTGCGGACACAATTGAATGTCTGATCGGTTCCGATGGCTCCCCCTATGAGAAGAGGGTGGACGCCAAGGGTCGCGTACTGAGCAATGAGTGCATTGCGGACAATCTGCCGTTTGAGGAGTTGCCTAAGGGGTGGGCTTGGGCGAGATTGGGCAATCTGCTCTCGCTTGTTTCGGACGGTACTCACAAAACGCCTCAGTATACCGAGTCCGGTGTACTGTTTCTTTCGGTGCAAAACGTTTCTGGCGGCTCGTTTGACTTGACAAAAGTTCGGCACGTCAGTCAAGAAACTCACGAGGAGCTCTGCAAACGTGCAAAGCCAAGTCGTGGAGACATTCTGCTATGTCGCATTGGAACCTTGGGCAAACCAATTATTGTTGACGTTGATTATGAATTTAGTATTTTCGTTAGCCTGGGACTGCTTCGCCCGATATTGACAGCCATTGCAAAGTGGATATGTTCTTGCATCGACTCTCCCATCGGCTTCGCATGGATTGAATCTGTAAAAGTCGGCGGTGGCACTCACACCTTCAAAATCAATCTCGGGGATATACCAGACTTTATCCTACCTGTCCCGCCTCTGGCCGAGCAGCGCCGCATCGTCGAGCGCGTGAACGAGCTCATGCCCCTGGTCGAGGAGTACGGGAGGCTCGATGACGCTCGCGAGGCGCTGGATGCCGCACTGCCAAGCCGCCTGCGCAAATCCGTGCTGCAGATGGCGGTGCAGGGAAAGCTCGTGCCTCAGGACCCAGCCGACGAGCCCGCGAGCGTCCTGCTTGAGCGCATTCGCTGCCAGCGCCGCCAGCTTATCACTGAGAAGAAGATGAAAGTCCCCAGGGGCGGCGAGTCGATCATCTTCGCCGGTTCCGATGGCCGCCGCTATGAGAAGAGGGTGGACGCCAGGGGCCGCGAGTCCGAGCCCGTCTGCATCGAGGACGAGATCCCGTTCGAGATACCCGAGGGCTGGGAGTGGGCGAGGCTCGAGAGCGTCACCACTTACATCCAGAGGGGCAAGTCGCCGAAGTATTCGACCGTCGAGAAATACCCCGTGATCGCCCAAAAGTGCAACCAGTGGAGCGGATTCTCCGTGGAAAAGGCGAGGTTCATCGACCCAGCCACCGTATCCAAGTACGCGGATGAGCGGATTCTGAAGGATGGTGACCTTCTCTGGAACTCGACCGGCCTCGGCACGTTGGGCAGGATGGCGGTCTATGACTCGGCGAAAAACAGATACGGCTGGGCTGTCGCCGACAGCCACGTGACGGTGATCAGGACGCGGGAAGATTGGCTTGATCACCGGTTTGCCTTCGCCTATTTCGCGGGGCCGTCAGTCCAGTCTGTAATTGAAGACCAGGCAAGCGGCAGCACGAAGCAGAAAGAGCTTGCGCAGGAGACGGTCAGAAACTACCTAATCCCAGTTCCGCCCCTCGCCGAGCAGCGTCGCATCGTTTATGAAGTTGATAGGCTTTTCAAAATACTTGCCTAACTGTTTTCATGACCTGGTCGAAAGGAAGATGTCATGAAAACGTTCGTACAATACTTGCAGGAAAAGGGTTATGCGGAAAATACCGTCGAGTCTTATTCTTTTGCTATATGCCAGCTTATCGATAACACTCAGTCTCTAACAAACCAGTCACTTCTTGCGCACAAAGAGTGGCTGGTTTCCTCGTTTGCACCGAAGACCGCAAACAACCGAATCGGAGCTATCAACGTCTACTTGGATTACATCGCATTCGACGGGATAAGACTTAGGGGAGTACGAATTCAGCAGAAGCCGTTTCTCGACAATGTCATCAGTAACGAGCAATACGTTCAACTGATCGAAGGCCTGAAGCAAGACGGTGATTGGTTTTGGTATTTCATTGTTCGCTTTCTTGGGTGTACTGGCGCGCGAGTAAGCGAGTTAAGACAGTTTAAGGTAGAGCACGTAATCGCTGGATATATGGACATCGTTTCAAAAGGGCAAAAGCTTAGAAGAATTTGGATTCCTGACTCTTTGCGCCAAGAAAGTATTGCATGGAAAGCCGGTTCAATGAACGGTCTTCTATTTCCAGGCAAAAATGAAAACGCGATCACTTCGCGTGGAATATCCATGGGTTTGAAACGAGCGGCTTTACGCTATGGCGTTGACCAAGACGTCGTTTACCCACATTCGTTTAGACACCTATTCGCAAAGAACTTCATCGACCGCAACCCAGACATTTCGCTACTTGCCGACCTGATGGGACACGAAAGTATTGAAACGACACGAATTTATCTGCGACGCACCGCCGATGAGCAACGCGCCGCAGTTAATAAGGCTATTGATTGGTAACGAGCGGCTCAAGCATGACGAAGCGGTCGACGATGCGGTGCTGTTCGGCTAGAGGTGGAATGGGAATCAAGATCTCGGATATCTTAGATACGGCTAATCCTGGCTGCGCTGTAGCAGTTGCATATTGATTCAAATTAAGCGCACTTAGAAACAAACATGCCCACGCAATATCTGCATTCAGAAAGCAGCGGACTATGACCGCATGCTCCGTCGCATAGAAGTCACCAGATGCTCGTTTGACATTTCCGCAAAGGGCACCTTGGCGTCCGATTATTGGATAATCGCCGCTTGCGTTG
>CABUMU010000078.1 GCA_902492855.1 uncultured Collinsella sp.
GCTCCTGGAGCTGCTGACCGATGCCGGCGTCGGCACCGTGATTCATTCCACCGAGACGGCTTACGAGTTCGATACGCATCCGCATCCGCTTTCGACGTTTGCTGCGCGTCTGACCGAGAACCTTGACGAGGTCGAGAAGCTTCAGACGGTCTAGCTGACCCGCAGCCGCCCCATTCCTGCACCCATAGCCCCGCGCCGTCTGGCGCCCAACGAAAGGCATCTCATGTCACTTGCAGCTCAGCAATCGCTTGAATCCCATTACGTTATGCATACCTTTGGCCGCTCTCCGGTCGAGTTTGTCGAGGGTCACGGCATGAAGCTCACCGGCGACGATGGCCGTGAGTACCTCGACTTTCTTGCCGGCATCGGCGTGTGCAGCCTAGGTCATGGCGACCCGGCCGTGCTCTCGGCGCTCGAGGCACAGACCAAAAAGCTCATGCATGTCTCCAATTACTTCTACATCGAGCAGCGCGGACAGGTCGCGGCGCTGCTGTCCAAGCTTGCTAACGACGACGTAGATGGTGCGCGCGTGCTTACCGATGCCATTGTCGCCGGCGATGAGACCACGGCAGCTGCTCTTGGTGCCCCGGCTGCGGATGAGCAGGTTTGGGAGACCTTCTTTGCCAACTCTGGCGCCGAGGCCAACGAGGGCTCGATGAAGCTCGCGCGCCTGTACGCCAAGCGTGCCGGTAATGGCGGCAACACCATCGTGTGCATGCGCGGCGGCTTCCACGGCCGTACGCTCGAGACCATTGCCGCTACCATGCAGGATTGGCTGCAGGACAGCTTCCGCCCGCTGCCGGGTGGCTTTGTGGCCTGCACGCCCAACGATGTGGACGAGCTGCGTGCGATCTTTAAGCAGCTGGGGAGCGAGATTTGTGCCGTGATGCTCGAGCCGATCCAGGGTGAGAGTGGCGTGCACCCCATGACCGAGGAGTTTATGGCGGCAGCGCGCGACCTGGCACACGAAGTGGGCGCCGTGCTTATCGCCGACGAGGTCCAGTGCGGCATCTTCCGCTCCGGCAAGCCGTTTGCATTCCAAACCTATGGCGTGGAGCCCGACATCATGAGCCTAGCCAAGGGCATTGCCGATGGCGTGCCCATGGGTGCCGTCGTGGCAAAGAAGGAGATTGCCGACGTGTTTAAGCCGGGCGACCACGGCTCGACCTTTGGCGGTAGCTGCTTGGCCGTCGCGGCGTGCGCCGTGACGCTCTCCGCGCTCGTGCGCGGCGATTATGCCGACCATGCTGCCAAGGTAGGCGCCTATATGGAGGCAAAGCTCGCCAAGCTGCCGCACGTGACCGAGGTACGTGGTCGCGGCTTGATGCTCGGCTGTGATCTGGACGATACTGCGGGTGATGCACACGACGTTGTGGCCGGCGCGCTGGCCGCCGGTGCCGTGATTAACGCTACGGGTGCGCATACGCTGCGTTTCCTGCCGCCACTCGTCTGCGAGGAAGCCGACGTGGACAGTCTGATCGAGATTCTGTCGGGTGTTTTGGGCTAACGCGGCGCAATAACTCAATTTGGACCGAGTTCCGGACTGCGGACGTGCCCTATGCGGCATGATTCAGCGGTCTGGAACCCGTTTTGCCTTAGATTTGCTAAGGCAGGGAGACCTGCTGGTCAAAAAACATCAAATATGAGTACTGTTACCGATTTGGTAGCAGCAATTGTGGACTAATAAGGCCAGATAGCAAGTCGAAATGGCGATGAAAGCATGCTTTTGATCTAACTGTTAGTCCTTATAATGGACATATGTTGCGTAACTTAAGCAAATGCTGTCTTTTTATATGTTGCAAACAAAGTAGCAGTACTCATTTTTGCCATTTTTTGACCACGGACCTTGAAATAAGGGGTCCTTAGGGTTCGAATCCCATGCACTGGGCCCAAACAAAAACGGTCCCCTTGCGAGGACCGTTTCCAATTCTGTGGTGGGCGATGAGGGATGTCCGCGTGCGGCTGGCGCCGCCCGCATCCGCTTTGTCGCTCCGCTCCTCGCGTGCTGCGCTGGAAAACGCTTCGCGTTTCCTCAGCTTCGCACCCTGTCGGGTTCGAATCCCTCTGCGATGGGCCCAAAAAAGAAAGGCTTCCATTGCTGGGAGCCTATCAAATCAGTGGTGGGCGATGAGGGATGTCCGCGTGCGGCTCCGCCGCCCGCATCCGCTTCGTCGCTTCGCTCCTCGCGTGCTGCGCTGGAAAACGCTTCGCGTTTCCTCAGCTCCGCACCCTTGCGGGTTCGAATCCCATGAAATGGGCCCAAACAAAAACGGTCCCCTTTCGAGGACCGTTTCCAATTCAATGGTGGGCGATGAGGGATTCGAACCCCCAGCCTTGTGCGTGTAAAGCACCTGCGCTAACCGTTGCGCCAATCGCCCGTGCGGAGAGAGTATAGCAAAACAATCGCCTCATTCACCTCATATCCATTAAAGGTAACTCGCGCGTGTCACAGCGGAGCTGATTCAGTTGAGATTGCCTGAACATTCCGCCCCTCTTTACGCCCTCGGGTATACTCAAAAGCTACTGATTCGATTTGATGCCCAGCAACAGCAGAGGGGATAGTATATGTGCGGTTTTGTCGGTTTTGTCGGTGGGACGGATAACCAATCCGAGGTGCTCACCAAGATGATGGACCGCATCGTCCATCGCGGTCCCGACATGGGCGGTCAGTTTATCGACGGCCGCGTTGCCCTCGGCTTCCGCCGCCTGTCGATCCTCGACCTGACCGAGGCTGGCGCCCAACCCATGGCCAACGAGGACGGTAGCGTCGTCATCGTCTTCAACGGCGAGATCTACAACTTCCAAGAACTCCGTTCCGAGCTCGAGGCCAAGGGCTACAAGTTCCACTGCGGCGCCGACACCGAGAGCCTCCTGCACGGCTACGAGGAGTGGGGCGAGGCCGTTCTCGATCGCCTGCGCGGTATGTACGCCTTCGTCATCTGGGACAAAAAGAAGAACAAGCTTTTTGGCGCCCGCGACATCTTTGGCATCAAGCCGCTCTACTACTATCCCATGGCCGATGCGGGCGACGGCGCTCCGGGCGTGCTCTTTGGTTCCGAGATCAAGAGCTTCCTGGACTACCCGCACTTCCACAAGGCGGTCAACAAAAAGGCTCTGCGTCCGTACATGACGCTGCAGTATTCGGCAACCGAGGAGACCTTCTTCGAGGGTGTCTACAAGCTGCCGCCGGCGCACTACTTTACCGTCGATATCCCGACCGGCAAGATGAACATCGAGCGTTACTGGGATTGCGATTACTCTGCCGTCGAGAAGCCGTTCGAAGAGTATGTCGATGAGCTGGACGAGGTCGTGCACGAGAGCGTCGAGGCCCATCGCATCGCCGACGTCAAGGTCGCGTCGTTCCTCTCCGGTGGCGTCGACTCCAGCTACATCGCCGCTTGCCTCATGCCCGACAAGACCTTCTCGGTGGGCTTTGACTACAAGAACTTCAACGAGACCAACTACGCCAAGGAGCTTTCCGATAAGCTCGGCGTCGAAAACGTTCGCAAGATGATTACCGCCGACGAGTTCTTCGGTGCGCTCGAGGACATCCAGTATCACATGGACGAGCCGCAGTCCAACCTGTCTTCCGTGCCGCTGTGGTTCTTGGCCGAGATGGCCCGCAAGGACGTCACCGTGGTGCTTTCGGGCGAAGGCGCCGACGAACTCTTTGGCGGCTACGCCTACTACGAGGATACGGTCCCGGTGCGCAAGTACAAAAAGATGGTGCCGCTGCCCGTCCGTCGCGCGCTCGGTAACCTGGCGCTGCATATGCCGTACTTCAAGGGACATAACTTCCTGGTCAAGGGTGCCGAGATCCCCGAGAAGTCGTTCCTGGGACAGGCTCTGGTATGGCCGGAGCGCGAGGTCGACGGCGTGCTCAAGCCCGAGTACAACACCGGCGACGGCGCCTTCGAGCTCGCTGCACCCATCTACGCACGCGTGAAGGGTCAGCCCGAACTGGTCAAGAAGCAGTACCTGGACATGAACATGTGGCTCCCGGGCGACATTCTGCTCAAGGCCGACAAGATGTGCATGGCACACTCGCTGGAGCTGCGCGTGCCCTTCCTGGACCGCAAAGTCATGGAGTTCGCCGAGCACATTCCCGACCGCTACCGCATCAACGAGAACGGCAACAAACAGGTACTCCGCCACGCTGCCAACAAGTCGCTGCCCGATGAGTGGGCCACCCGTCCCAAGGTGGGCTTCCCGGTGCCGATTGTCTACTGGCTGCGCGAGCAAAAGTGGTACGACTATGTCAAGGAGTACTTCACCGCGCCGTGGGCAAGCGAGTTCTTCAATACCGACGAGCTTATGCACCTGCTCGATCTGCACTTTGCGGGCAAGGGCGATTTCCAGCGCAAGATCTATACGCCGCTCGTGTTCCTAGTGTGGTACAAGCGCTTCTTTATCGACGAGGGCCAGCCTTCTGTTCAGGCTGCCTAGCCTCGGCTTACGAACGCCTGCGCGTAACGGCTCCTCCGGGAGCCGTTTTTGCGTGGGTGCGTTTCAGTTACTATAAAAACCGTCCCTGCCAAATGGCTGAGAAAGGTGAAAGATGCACCATTCGGATTCCGCGACCGTGACCACGGTCGATACGCTTGCCAAGCTTCTCGACGTGTGCGGCGAGCTGCGCGCATCAGAGCAGGTTGACGAGCGTGCCGTGACCGGCTGCTCGTTTGATTCGCGCGTGGTCTCGGCAGGTGACGTATTCTTTTGCAAAGGTGCTGCCTTTAAGCCCGCGTTTTTGAGCATGGCGCTCGATGCGGGCGCCGTCGCATTTGTGTGCGAGGAGTCGCTGGTCGAGTCTCTGGAGCCGCTGGCGAAGGAGAGCGGTGCTGCGATGCTGGTTGTTGATAGTGTTCGCACGGCCATGGCCCTGTTGCCGCCGGAGGTCTACGACCGTCCCGACCACGACGTCAAGATCGTGGGCATCACCGGCACCAAGGGAAAGACCACGGCCGCTTTTATGCTCCAGTCGATTATCAAGGCGGCGGGCGAGTCCTGCGGCATAATCGGCTCGGTGAGTACCGACGATGGTATCGAGTGCTACGAGAGCACCAACACCACGCCCGAGGCCCCCGAGGTTTGGCGCCATATCGCCAACTGCCGCACGTCCGGTCGCCAGTCCATGGTCATGGAGGTCTCGAGCCAGGCGCTCAAGTACCAACGCGTCGAGAATCTGCCGTTTGACGTGGCGTGCTTCCTCAACATCGGCCGCGACCACATCTCGCCGATCGAACACCCCACATTTGAGGATTATTTTGAGAGCAAACTCAGGATCTTTGACCAGGCAAAGACTGCCGTGGTGAATCTGGGCACCGAAGAGGTCGACCGTGTGCTGGAGGCAGCGTCGACGGCCGAGCGCTTGGTGACCGTTGGCGTCGAGCATCCCGAGGCGAGCCTGTGGGCGAGCGACGTACGCATGGTCGGCTTTAGCATCGAGTTCAACTTGCATGGCCTGTGTGCCGACGAGTCCGAGGCGGGGGAGAAGGTCCTGCTGGGCATCGCGGGCGACTTTAACGTGGAGAACGCGCTGGTCGCTATCGCCGCCGCGCGCGAGATCGGCATCGGTATCGAGGCTATCAAGAAGGGCCTCTCCAAACTGCGTGTGCCGGGCCGTATGGAGGTCGTGGAGTCGAAGGACGGCCGCGTGATCTGCGTCGTCGACTATGCGCACAACCAGCTTTCGTTCCGTTCGCTTTTCTCGTCGGTCAAGCGCGCGTTTCCCGCCAGCCCGGTCATCGCGGTGTTTGGCGCTGCCGGCAGCAAGGCGTAGGAGCGCCGCGAGCAGCTTCCGCGCGAGGCCGCACCGTATTCCGACCTGATGATCTTTGCCAATGAGGACCCGGCTCACGAGGACCCGATGAAGGTCTGTCGCGAGCTTGCCGAACATGTTCCCGACGATACGCCGAACAAGATCATCCTCGATCGCGAAGCTGCCGTGCATGCGGCGTTCAAGGCGGCGCGCGAGGAGTACGTCAACCCCGATGCTCCTACCATTGTCTTGCTGCTGGCAAAGGGTGACGAGGAGCTCATGCACGTGGGCGACGAGTTCGTGCCCATCGAGAGCGACCTTTCGTTGGCCAATCGCCTGATCGATGTTACCCAGTTTGACTAATGAACCATGATGGCGGCGGCGCCCTGAGTGCGCTGTCGCCATAAGCGTGTTCCCTCAATCAAAACATGCCGTCCAAGTCCAAATCCTTCTACGTAAACGGAGTAACCATGTCCCACAATACCCTGCCGACCGTTGCCGAGCTTTCGGGCGAGATGCGCGAGCGCTTGGCCAAGGTCAAGTACGTCTTTACCGACCTGGATGCCACGATGCTCGCGCCCGGCTCGTGCGTGCTGCGCGACAACGACGGCAACCCCTCGACCAAACTCGTCGAGGCCGTCGTGGCGCTCGCTCGCGCTGGTATTCAGGTGGTTCCCACCTCGGGCCGCAACCGTACCATGATCCACGAGGACGCGCGCGTGCTCGGCCTCAACTCCTACATCGGCGAGATGGGCGGCCTGGTCATGTACGACCTCAAAGCCAACGATTGGGAGTATCTGACCGGCGACATGCCCTACGACCCCTCTTGCGGCCTCACGCCGCACCAGGTGATCGAGCAGACCGGCGTGTGCGAGAAGATCCTCGCCCGCTGGCCGCACAAGATCGAGTATCACAACGACATGTCGACCGGCTACAAGTACCGTGAGGTCACCGTCGGCATGCGCGGCGATGTGCCCGACGATGAGGTTCAGGCCATCCTGGACGAGGCCGGCTGCGGTCTGATCTGGGCTTGCAACGGCCATCTGACGCATCTGTCCAAGCCGACGACGCTCGAGCTCGATCGCGTCGAGGACGGTCGCGCATTCAATATCAACCCCGCGGGCCTCAACAAAGGCGTCGCCATTGCGCGCTTCTGCGAGCACCTGGGGATCGAGCGCGAGGAGACGCTCGCGCTCGGCGATTCCGAGTCCGACTTCTACATGGCCGATCACGTGGGCACGTTCTGCCTGGTCGAGAATGGCCTGACGAGCGCCGGCGCGCCCGAGTTCCTGGCTGCCTGCGAGAACGCTTTCGTTACGCGCGGCAAAATTGTCGACGGTTGGGCGGCGACGGCAGAGCTGCTGGTCGCGGCGCGTTCGTAGCGCGGCGTCGCTGCACTTGGACATGTCTTTTCGAGAGAGACTGGTGAGGTAATGTCCGATATCGAGAATCCGGCAGGCGACACGCGCCCGATTGGCGTGTTCGATTCTGGTTTGGGCGGTCTGACGGTTGCGCGCGCGATTGCGACGGCGCTGCCGCACGAGTCCGTCTACTACTTTGGCGACACCAAGCGCTGCCCCTACGGCACGCGCACCGAGGATGAAGTGCGCTCGTTTGCGCTGCAGGCGGGTCGTTGGCTTTCGAAGCACGACGTCAAGATTATGGTCATCGCCTGCAACACGGCGACCGCTGCGGCCTTGCGTTTGGCCCAGCAGGTGCTCGACGTTCCCGTGATCGGCGTGATCGCGCCGGGTGCCCGTGCAGCAATCAACAGCACGCGTACGCGTCGCGTGGGCGTGCTCGCTACCAACCTCACTATTCGCTCGGGCGCCTACACGCGCGCCATTCAGGATCTAGATGCCGGCGTCGATGTATACGGCTGTCCTGCCTCGAGCTTTGTCGAGGTTGTCGAACACGAGCTCGCCTCGGGTGCACATCTGCAGGAACAGTGGCTTGAGAACGAGGACATCTTCGATACGCCTGCCGTGCGTGCGCTGGTGGGTGCCACGGTTGAGCCGCTGCGCGACCACGGTATCGATACCGTGGTGCTCGGCTGTACGCATTTCCCGCTGTTGGTGGGACCTATCCGGCATGCGCTGGGGCCTGGGGTGCGCGTCGTGAGTTCCGCCGAGGAGACCACACGCGAGCTGACCGATATCCTCACGCGCCGCGAGCAGCTGGCGGGCGACGCCGCCGAGCCGCAGCATCGTTTTGCCACGACGGCCGATAACATTGCCGAGTTTGCGGTGGCGGGCAGCTTTATCTTTGGTCAGCCGCTCAAGAGCATCGAACATATCGATATCGATGAGCTGAAATAGATGTAAGGCAGCCGCCAAAGCCTTCGCCACATATTTTGCCGAAAGGATATTTCTATGGAGTACATGCAGGTCAACCGCGCCAACGGCCGCGCCGCCAACGAGTTGCGCCCCGTTAAGCTCACCCGTGGCGTCATGAAGCACGCCCACGGCTCGTGTTTGGCCGAGTTCGGTGACACGCGCGTGCTGTGCGCCGCCACTATCGAGGAGGGCGTGCCGGGCTGGCGAAAGGGAGCTAAGGCCGGCTGGGTGACCGCGGAATACGCCATGCTGCCGGCGTCGACCGGCAAGCGCTGCAAGCGCGAGCACGCCAACCGCAAGGGTCGCTCCATGGAGATCGAGCGCCTCATTGGCCGCAGCCTGCGTACCGTCGTCAACATGAAGGCGCTCGGCGAGTACACCGTCACCGTCGACTGCGATGTGATTCAGGCCGATGGCGGCACGCGTACAGCGAGCATCACCGGCGCCTGGGTGGCGCTGCACGACGCCCTCGCCATGTGGGTCGAGGCGGGCAAGATCGAGCGCATCCCGCTTATCGGCCAGGTGGCTGCCATCTCCATGGGCGTTGTCGACGGCAACACTCTGCTCGACTTGGATTATTCCGAGGACAGCCATGCCGAGGTCGACATGAACCTCGTCGCCACCGACACCGGTGAGATGATCGAGCTCCAGGGCACCGGCGAGCAGGCGCCCTTCGACCGTAAGCGCCTCAACGCCCTGCTCGACCTGGGCGACAAGGGTATCGCCGAGCTCATCGAGCTTCAGCGCCAAGCCATCGCCTAACCTGCCAAATAGGGACAGGTTTATTTTGGTAGGTTTTATCTGCGGAAATGCTGCGTTGAAAGGTCTGATTGCCTGAGAGGGGAGAGGCTAAGTGCCCGAACGCCCCTCACGCAGCTTGCTATAGAGACAAGGAGGCCAGTTATGGCACTTGAGAAGATCGACATCGACACTCTCGACCCGGCTGCAACTATCGTCGTGGCAACCGGCAACGCCCATAAGCTCACCGAGATTGAGGCCATTTTGGGCAAGGTCATGCCCGAGGTACGCTTTGTGGCGCTCGGTCAGCTGGGCGATTTTGAGGACCCCGAGGAAAACGGCACGACGTTTTTGGAGAACGCCATCATCAAGGCGCAGGCTGCGGTCGAGGAGACGGGGCTCATGGCCATTGCCGA
>CABUMU010000079.1 GCA_902492855.1 uncultured Collinsella sp.
TCGAACCAGAACACGTTGTTCAGAGCGTGGTGCAGACCGGTCGGGATGAGCAGGCGGTTGAGGAAGGCATAGATGCCAGCGCCGATACCACCCATGGCGGCGATACCCTCACCAAGAGCAACAAGAGCACCGAAGATGAGCGGCCAAGCAAAGAGCAGGACGACGGAGACGACGATGCAGATGACGGCGGTCATGATGGCGACGCAACGCTTGCCGGAGAAGAAGGCCAGCCAGTCGGGAAGACGAGTGTCCTTGAACTTGTTGTAGCAAGTGCCACCGATGACGGCGGACAGGATGCCGATGAAGGAGTTACCAGCGATCTTGGAGAACGCGATGCCCTCGGTCGTGGCAAGCCAAGCGGTCTGAGCATCGGCGTCCATACCACGAATGGTGCCAACAACAGCGGGGTTCAGGAGCTGCTGGATCATCAGGAAGGCGACGAGGCCAGCGAGGCCAGCGGTGCCATCGTGATCGTCGGCAAGGCCGACAGCAGCGCCGACTGCGAACAGTCAGGCCATGTTATCGATAAGAGCGCCGCCTGCCTTGATGAGCAGGAAACCGGCGGTATAGGCAAAACCGGTAGTGTCACCGGCAGCACCCATGACTGCGGGAGCGAGCAGGTAGCCCACGCCCATAAGAATACCTGCGACGGGAAGCGCCGCGACGGGAAGCATCAGCGCTTTGCCGAGCTTCTGGAGGTACTTCATCATATGGTATCTCCTCCAACCTTTCTTTCGTTGTTCACCAACGAGTTCCATGTCCGCGCCTTGTGCATACCGGCTTCTCCGCTTGCCGGCATTGATGCGCAAACTTAGACAACCCAGTCCCTATTTGGGGTTGCTGGTATGTACGGTAGCACACACTCAATTCAAACGTCCACCACATTTCGTTCAAATTACTATATCGTTGCCAAACGGTTATTTTTGGCCCGTAAACGGTAATTTACGCAGGTAGACATGGTGTGTTTCTTTCATTACCAAACTAATTCTTAGCAATTTCCATTCGATTTCGTCTCAAAATTGGTTACTACCAGATGAACAGTGGTACCACATTGTTACTACCAGTTTGGCCGAAATCGTTTTCACTTTATATGAATAAAGTCTCTAAGAATTTGTATATAACCTCTCCCCTACCACCCTCTTCCCCGCCCTTCCCTGCAACGCAAAAGCCCCCTAGAACGATGTCAGTTCTAGGGAGCTTCATCAGATATTTCGGCTACGCGCTCGGCGGCTCAGGCAAACCTTACGCAAACAGGCCGTAGATGCTGATGTTGGCCTTGGCGTAGAGGCCGTTAGCATACTCGGTCCACTTGGAGCTGGCGCTCGAAGCCTGCGAAGAGTACTGCTGGTAGGCGGTGTAATAGGCGGTCATGGCCTGCTTATAGGTAGCGCTATCGGCCGTAAAGGCATCGTCAGCGAAGGCCTTGGCATAGGTGCTATCGGCGTCCTTCCAGGTGCCCTTTGAGCTATCCCACTCATCGCCGGCAAGGTTGATGATGTAGTCGGCGTAGTCCTTGCTCGCGGTCTCCTCGTTGCCGTCAGCAGGCTCAGTCGGAGCGGTCGGCATGCTTGCGGAGCTATCGCCCACCTTCTTCTTGTAGAGCTTCTGCAGCGTCGCGGACTGACGGACGATCTGCTTGGCCTGGTCCTTGGACACGCCGTACTGCGTGGCCATGGTCTTGTAGTCGGAGGTGCCGATGGAATCCTCGGCGTACTGCTTCATTTCCTTGGAAGAAACGGTAATGCCCTCGTCCTCGGCAGCATCGAGCAGAATCTGGTTGCGCACGTAGGACAGGATGACGTCAGCAGAAGGAGCGGTGTAGTTGCCGTCGTCGTCCTTGACGGTGTCGAGACTGTACTGGCTCTCGATGGCCTCACGCGCGGTGATGTCGCTCTTCTTGCCGTTGTAGCTGTAGCTTGCCACGGTCGAGTCGAGTTGGTCCTCGGTGAGGGTCGCCGAGCCGACGCCCTTGCCGCCAAAACCACCGTTGCCGATAAAGAAGCCGACCACGGCAGCGATCACGACGGCGACCACAAAGGCGGCAATCATCGTCTTCTTGTGCTTGCAAGCGTGGTCGTCCACGTCGGAGTCGTCGTCATCGTCCTGCTCCTGGGGCATGAGGTTCTCGTCGGCGGCGTCCGCGGCGATCTTTGCCTCCAGGCGAGCGTCCTCCTCCTCGGCCGTCGTACCGGCAGCAATGTGCTCAGCAGACGTGCCGGCGACCAGGTCGATCTTCTCGTCCTCATCACCGTCGGGGCCTTCGCCGCGCTCGATGATCTGGATGCCGTCGATCTCGTCCTTCTCGTCCTTCTTTTGAATCAGACCCATATCAGTTACTCCTTGTTAGGAAACATAGTCCCCAATAGAATACGCCCGGCAGAGCGCCGGGCGTATTGATTCTTAGGTTATACGCAAACACTTAAGTACTATTTAGGCGTTTGCAGTGTGCATGCCTTAGGCCAGGTGCGCGATAACGGCATCGGCAAAGGCCTGCGTGCCCACAGCGCCCTCAACGGAGCCGGTCTGGGCACGACGAACGTCGCCGGTAACCTGCTCACCCTCGTCGAGCGTGGCAGAAACGGCGGCGCGAATGCGATTGGCCGCGTCGTTCTCGCCCAGGTGATCGAGCATCATAGCCGCGGACAGAATCTCGGCCGTGGGGTTAGCGATATCCTGGCCAGCGATATCGGGCGCGGAGCCGTGCGTAGCCTCAAAGATTGCGCAGTCGGCACCGATGTTGGAGCCGGGGGCCATGCCCAGACCGCCCACCAGGCCGGCGCACAGGTCGCTCACGATGTCGCCGTACAGGTTGGGCAGCACCAGGACATCGAAGTCGTTGGGGTTCTGGACCAGGCCCATGCAGGTGGCGTCGACGATCTTGTCGTTGAACTCGATATCGGGATAGTTGGCGGCCACCTCGCGCGCCACGCGCAGGAACAGGCCGTCGGTCGCCTTCATGATGTTGGCCTTGTGCACGGCCGTCACCTTTTTGCGGCCGCAGCGGCGGGCATACTCAAAGGCATACTCCACAATGCGGCGGCTCTTGGCGATAGAGATCGGCTTGATCGAGATCGCGGAATCGGCGGCGAAGGTCTTTTGGCCCGAACGCTCGACGAGCTGCGAGAGCTCCTCGACCTCGGCAGCGCCCTCATCGAACTCGATGCCGGCGTAGAGGTCCTCGGTGTTCTCGCGCACGATGACCAGGTCGACGTCGCGGAAGCGCGAGCCGTCGCCCGGCTGCGACAGGCAGGGGCGCACGCAGGCGTACAGGTCGAAGTGCTTGCGCAGGGCCACGTTGACGCTGCGGAAACCCGTGCCGACCGGCGTGGTGATGGGGCCCTTGATGGCAACCTTGGTCTCGGCGACCGCATCGAGCACGTGCTGGGGCAGCGGCGTGCCAAACTCGTCCATGACGCCGGCGCCGGCCTCCTGGACATTCCAGTTGATCTGGACACCGGTGGCCTCGACCACGCGGCGCATGGCCTGCGTAATCTCGGGACCGATACCGTCACCGGGGATCAGGACTACATCGTGCGCCATAATCTGTTACTCCTCGTCTTCGGCGTCGTCAGATTTTTTAACGCTAGCACGCTTCTTCTTTTTGGAGAGATCCAGGCCAAAACGTTTAACAAGCATTTCGCAAATCTCGCTCGAACGGGCCTTGAGATAGCTGCCCTTACCGTTCTCGGCATCGAACTTAAGGCGCAGCGCAAGCTTCTCGGCAACCTCGGCGTCGATCTCGCCCTGGCAAAACTCGTACAGACAACCGAGCATGTCGCGATACTCAAGGTCGCCGTGGTAGCACTGGATGGCCTCGTCCAGGATGGGCCAAGCCTCGCGCGAACGCTCGACGCTCGTGGCACCCCACACGCACAGCAGGCGGAAGGCGGCATAGCGCAGCGTAGAGGAGATCTCGTCGAACAGCGCGGTCTCGGCGCCCTCAAAGGCATCGCCCAGCTGCTCGGGGCAGGTGGTGACGAGCGCCGTCAGGGCATCGAGGGCCTCCCAGCGGGTCTGCGCCTCGGGGCGGTCGAGCGCCTCGATCAGCGCGGGCACGCAGGGCACGACGCGCTGCGGATCGCGCTCGGCAAGCAGGTGCAGCACACGAGCGGCAAACTGGCGGATGCGGCGCGTGGGGCAGCCGAGCTCCTGGACCAGACGGTCGACGGCGTTCTCGTTCTCCTCTGCCAGCTGAAGCTGTGCCAGCTCCTCGTCGGTGAGCTGTTCGTCTTTGTTTTCTGCCATAGTTACCTCTTCTTACTATTTCTTAGCGTGCTTGCCAGCACCCTTGCTGTCATCGGTGACCGAGATGAGTTGTCGGTCGGCCGCGCCATTGCGACGCGCACGGCGGCGTTCCTCAGCGTCGCCCGCGTCGGCGGCGGCGCGATGAGCCTTGTTGACGTTAAAGACCTCGTCGTGCTTGCGCCACGGACCGACGGACTCGCCAAAGCTCATCTTAAGACCGGCGATAAAGCCGCCGAGCCAGCCGATCGGCGCAAACTGCACCAGCGGGAACAGCGAGAACACCCAGGTCAGCAGGACGACTGCCGCCGCTCCCGCAAAGTTGGCAATCCAGTAGTCGCGCTTGGTGATGACGCGCTTTTCGCACGCCCACTGACCGCACAAAAAGCCAATGTAGATCGCAAAGAGAAAGAGCACCAGCGCTAACACCACGAACGTCCAGCTCATGGGCGCTACTCCCCGTGATGGTGGCCGCAGCAGCACTCATGGCCGTCGTCATGGCCGTGGCCGCCGCAGCACTCGTGGTCCTCGCCGTGATGGTGACCGCAACCGCACTCATGGTCGTCGCCGTGCTCGCCGCAACCGCAGCCGTCCTCGTGAGCGCCATGCTCCTCAGGACGATACTGCGACCAGTCCAAACCGGCGGCGATGGCGTCGGCCTCCTCCTTATAGAGGACTGTGATGGCCTGGGTGCCCAGCTTGGCGCCACCGATGGCGTCGAGCATGTCGTAGAGCGTAAAGGCGACGTCGGCGCCGGGCAGCGCGAGCTCGCGGTCATCGGCGTAGGCGAGCGCCAGGCGCAGGTCCTTGATGAAGTGCTCGACCATAAAGCCGGGCTTGTAGTCGCCGTCGAGCGCCTTGGGCGCCAGGCTCTCCATGGCGCCGGACTTACCGGTGCCGCCCAGGATCATCTGACGGGTCTTCTCCAGATCGAGGCCGCTCAGCTCGGCAAACGCCATGGCGTCTGCCATGCCGACCATGCAGGCGCCCAGCGACACCTGGTTGGCGAGCTTGGCAGCCTGGCCCTTGCCGGCGCCATCGAAGCAGCAGATGTTGGCCGCAAAGGTGGAAAGGATATCACGGACCGGAGCAATGTCGTTCTCGGTGGCGCCCACGATAGCCGTGAGCGTGCCGGCGATAGCTCCCGACTCGCCGCCGGTGACGGGGCAGTCAAATGCCATGCGACCAGAAACCTGGGCGGCCTCGGCAATGTCACGGGCGAGCTCGGGCGAACTCGTGGTGAGGTCGATCAAGACCGCGCCGGGCTTAGTGCACGCAAGCAGGCCGTCGCCCGCCAGGTAGAGCTCCTCGACCTCGGAGGGATAGCCCACCATGGTAAAGACGACGTCGGCGTTCGCCACGGCATCTGCCGGCGTATCAGCCCAGACGGCGCCGCGCTCGATAAGCGCTGCGGCCTTGGACTTGGTGCGGTTGTTGACCGTGACGGGGTAGCCGGCATCCAGGATGTGACCGGCGATGGGGGCACCCATGATTCCGGTGCCGATAAATGCGACGGAGAGCTTGTTTGCCATGAAACCTTTCCTTTTGGGTTGGGTGTTGTTACCAGGTTAAAATACTCGGTGCCAGCGTTTCGGCCGTGACTTGAGGGCACTTGCAGCCGCAGCGCCTACCTACTCGCCTCGCACGCGGCGCGCGATGCGGTCGGAAAGCGAGGCTTTCTCGGCGCGATTCTTGCCCCAAAACGCGCAGGCCACCATGCCGGGGCCCACGTGCGAGCCAATGGTGGGACCCACGGAGCTGCGAATGATCGTGACGTCGGCGCAGCCCTCCTCCTTGCGGATGGCGGCTTCGAGCCAGTCACCGTCCTTTTCGGCATCGGCCGTCATGATGGCGATGGGCATGGTGCGGTCGGGCACGTAGTTCTCGCGGAACGACTTGAGGATGGACTTGAGCGCCTTCTTGCGGCCGCGGTTGACGCCAATCAGCGACAGCGAGCCGGCAAGGTCGTAGGAGAGCTCGGGCTTGACATCGAGCTTTGCCGTGAGCTGCGCCGCCGCGGGCGGAATGCGGCCGCCGGCAGCCAGCGCGTCGAAGCTCTCGAGCGTAAAGTAGCCGTGGACATAGGTCTTTGCCTCGTTTGCCCAATCGACCAGCTGCTTGGCGGTCAGTCCCGCCGAACGCTGGCGCACGGCCTCGAGCGCCAAGAGCGCGCCGGTCGCACAGGGCAGAGCGTTGTCGACCACGTAAAGCTCAAAATCGGGATACTCGGCGCGCACGGCATCTGCCGCCTGGCACGCGGAGTTGTAGCTCGACGACAGCGCCGAGGTAAAGCACAGGTAGACCGTGGGCGTGCCCTCTTTGGCGCACTCGGTAAAGAACTCGATATAGCGACCGAGCGACACAGCCGAGGTGGACACGCGGGCACCGGCGCGCATCCGGTCGTAGAACTCCTTAGGGCTCATGCTCGACCAGATGTCGTCCGTGCGCTCTTCGCCATCGATAATGAAGGGGAAACCCAGGATATCGACATCGAGGTTCGCGGCGACCTCGGGGCTAAAGTCGCAGCAGGTATCGACGACGATGCGGCAACGGTCCGAATGACCGGCGGATGCGGCCTTGTCCATCAAAGCGACTCCTTACGTAAAAAGGCGGCCACCCGCATGGGATGGCCGCCAACCGTTAACTCATGCAAGTTAACGTATTTTACTCGTCAAGTGTTTCGATGCGGGGCTTGATGATGCCATATCCACCATTCTTACGGTGATACACCACATTGATGAGGCCAGTCGTCGCGTTCTCGAACACGTAGAAGTCATGACCAAGCAGATCGGTCTGCACCAGCGCCTGCTCCTCGGTCATCGGGGTGACATCGATGACCTTCTCGCGGACGAGCAGGTCGTCCTCCTCCTCGGGCAGCAGCAGGTCGGCCAGATCCTCGACGCGCTCGACCGGTGCGACATCCGCTGCACTGGCACCGCCCTGGCGGTTGTCCACGACCTTGGTCTTGAACTTGCGCAGCTGGCGGGTGACCTTATCGGCGGAGAGGTCGATGGCGGCAGGCTCCAGCAGCATCTGACTGGGCACATTGGTCGATGGCGGCGTACATATCTGCCCCGTGCTCGTCAACGCGAATCACCGAACCGCGGGCACGAACCGTAACCTCGACGATTGCCGGGTTGGGGTTCGAGGGGTTCTTCTCATAGCGAAGTACAACGTCGACCGTCATGGGCTCGATATCGAAAACCTTGAGCGCCTCGCCGATCTTCTCATCCACATGCGCACGCAGAGCATCGGTTACCGTCGTCTTGCGTCCAGAAACCTTGATATCCATACGTGGCTCCAATCTGCCTCGGGGACTTACTGTACTGGCTATGTACCCATTGCCGTGCATTTAATCACGCGGATTCCTAAAGACCCGAATAACGATTGCTTGATACCGCATACCGAAGTCTCGCACTTTTCTGTGGCAAAGTGCGCTATAGGAGGGGCCGGCGGCTTTGTATTTGGTCCCGAAAATTAGCTTTGACCTGCTGGTTTTATTGGGATGAAAAAGCCGGGTTCCCCTATTGGGGAAGCCCGGCAGTGCGTGTTGAAACCGTGAAGAAGTGTCCTTTCCAACGTATAGGAGACACCACCCCTAGCAATAACTAGCTATTGAGTTTGTTAATGTCGTCGTCGGTGATGGCGCCTTCCTGGCTGGACGATTTGTCCTCGGAGGATGCGGTCTCATTGTTGGAATCGGAGGACTCGCTGCCGGAGGACGTGGTCTCACTGGACTCAGAGTCGCCCGGCTGCACGTTAGCGCCCGAAACCGTCTTAGTGGTGAGGTCGTAGGGCATCGTGCCATACCAGACGCAGTGGACCGCCTCGAGCGTGCCGTCGGCCGTAATACCGTCGAGGGCATCGCTCACGGCACGGCATAGTTCGTCATTGGACGAGAGGCCCACAACACCAAGCGTCGAGGGCGCCTCGAGCGCACCGACATAGGAGATCTCGCTCATCAGGCGTGCAAGGTAGCCGCCGGCCGTGGAGTCGCAGATCACATAGTCGACCTCGCCGGACTCGAGCGCCTCAAAGCACTCGTTGATGTTGGAGTAGGTCTTTTGGTTGGCGGTGATGCTCTGCTTAGCAAGCGCCTCCTGCGAGGCCGAGGACGCCTGAACGCCCAGGGTGGACGTGTTAAGGGTATCGGTGGAAACGCTTAGCGACCCACCATCGCTAGTTTTACCGAACACGGAAGTGGCATCGTACAGGCAGGTGCCGAGCGAGCTAATGTCCCCGTCCGTGGAGTTAATCTCGCCGATAAAGATATCGGCCTTTTTGTCGCCGAGCGCGGAACCTGCCGAGGACGCATCGACAAAGGCGACCTTAAGGCCCATGCGGCTTGCGAGGGCGCGGGCGGCGTCAACCGCATATCCCGTGAGCTCGCCGTCGGCGCCTTGCATGGCCTGCGGAGCATCGGAGGTATCGAGGGCAACCGTCAGGGTACCGGGAGTGACCAGGGCATCGTCCGACACCGCCGGCGTGACGGTCTCGCGCTCGATCTGATCAATCGTGGGTGTCGTGAACGTGGACAGTGGATTGAACGCGCATCCGCTCAAGCCCAATACGGCAATGACCGCCGCGGTCCCAGCACCTAACCGAGCCGCGTGCATCAAGCTGCCCCTCACCATGTCCACTACCCTGCCTTCTGTGTCGTATACAATCCGTGCGTTGCGCGGAATAACGGGTTGTTCCCACCAGCTGACCTGGTATTTGACCCCACACTTGCGCACCGGGGTGTTTGCTCGGGAGGCCGTAGCCACCTTCACGACTGGCCCGCTCGCCCGCGAGGCGGTATTGCCCCAAAGAAAGTAGAACGGACGGTGCAGATCGGAA
>CABUMU010000080.1 GCA_902492855.1 uncultured Collinsella sp.
GTAGCGGGTGGTTTAAAGCTGGCCGCTGCGCGGCCAGCAGACTAAAGTCTTGAAAGAAAGGGGGCGGCCCGCCCGGGCCGCCCCCCTTCGCTTGGTTTATAAACTCCGCTACATCCCCTTGCGCAGGTCGCACACGCCGGCTGCCGCCATCTCGCGCAGCAGCGTCTCGCGATCGCGCGTCACGATCAGATCCAACGGGAAGTGAATCTCGTCGAGCATCTTGCGAGCGTAATCGAGCTTACCAATTGCCATGCCAATGTGCGCATCGGTCGAAACGCCAATGCCCACGCCCAGCTCAGCGCAACGCTCGGCGATCTTGCGGCATACAGCCCAATGCTCAGTGTCGACACCGTGTTCAAGACTATGGTTGTTGATCTCGATAATCTTGTGCTTGGCCTTAGCCGCCAACAGCACCTCGTCGATATCGAACGGCACGCCCGAGCGACCCGCGTGGCCCAGCATGAACACCTTGGGGTGTTCCAAGGCATTGATATACATCTCGGTCGTTTGGGCCAGCGTCGCACCCTCAGCAATCTGCGGATTATGCACGCTTGCAACCAAATAATCCAAATTACGCGTAACCAAATCGAACAGCGAATGCTGACGGCTGTACGAATCGCCGGCAATATCGAGCGTGACAGGAGTGTCCTCGCCAAACAGGCTTCCGTCCAGCGAAACGATATCGGCCTCGGCACCACGCAGCACTAGCACGCCGCTCCAAATGCGCGGCCAGATATCCTGGTTGATAAAGAACTGGTAACTGCGCAGGTCATTGGGGCAAGCCGTAACCATAGAGCTCAGATGGTCGGCAGATCCGAGCACCTGCAGGCCACGCTCTGCCGCCCAGTACACATTCTCCTCAATGGTCGAATATGCATGCGCAGAGAACATCGTATGGGTATGAATGTCACAAGAAAGCAGGTAGGGCATCAGGTCTCCTTATCTGGCACGGCCGTCGCTTATATTCATTGTACGCATAGCCTTCGATAGTCGTAAAACCACTCCATCCCAAAGACACAACGTCCATGACAACGGGGTCCGGCTTAACACCAAACCCCGTTTCACGTAAAACATTGTAGGCAGAGCGCTTTACTTTTAACGATATTCGTCCGCCAACTGTTTCCAAGCGGGTAGCGAATTGACAATCGTTTCGTAACTCACGCAATAGCCCAGGCGGAACCAACCCGGCATACCAAAGCTGTCCGAGGGAACCGCAAGCAACTCATACTTCTTTGCACGCTCGCAAAACGCATTCGCATCGGGTTCCAGCGCCTTCACCCACAGGTAGAATGCACCATCCGGCTCAACATAGGTGTAGCCGTACTCCGCTAGTGCGTCGGTAAGCGCGGTGCGGTTGCGCGCATAGGCCTCGACATCGCTCGGCTCATCGATGCAATCGATGATTACGCGCTGGAAGAGTGCCGGTGCGCATACAAAACCTAGCGTACGGGCAGCACCCGCAACAGCCGGCATCAGACGGGCAGCCTGCGGATTGGTGTTGGGAACCAAGATCCACCCCACGCGCTCACCCGGCAGCGACAGCGACTTGGAATACGAGTAGCACACCACGGTGTTCTCGTAGATCGAGGGCACCCAAGGCACCTCGGCGCCGTACACGATCTCGCGGTACGGCTCATCCGAGATGAGCATAATCGGATTCTCGGGGTCGCGTTTGGCGTTGGCCTCGCGCAGAGCATTGGCCAGTCGCGTCAGCGTGTCGCGCGTGTACACGGCACCGGTCGGATTGTTGGGCGAGTCGATGATGACGGCAGTCGTCTTATCGCTGATTGCCTTGAGCACGTTGTCCACGCTCAGCTGGAACGTGTCTTCATCGGCGAGTGCCTCAACACACGTGCAGCCGGCCTTCTCAATCCACACGCGATACTCCGGAAAGTACGGGGCGACAACAATAACCTCGTCGCCCGGGTTCGTAACAGCATTGAGCGTGCAGGTGAGCGAAGCCGCGGCACCCACCGTCATAAAGACGTCCTTGCCCTCATAACTCGTACCAAAGCGGCGGTTGAGCGACTCAGCCACGGCGGTACGGCACTGCGGCAGGCCCGGTGCGGGCGTGTATCCGTGCAACTGGTCACTCGGCAGCTCCAGGGCTTTCTTAATCGACTCAGCCACAGCAGCGGGCGCCGGAACGCTCGGATTGCCCAGCGAAAAATCGAATACGTTTTCCGCACCGATCTGCACCTTGCGCTCAAGGCCATAGCTAAAAATCTCACGGATGATGGAGCTTTCCGCGCCGCGAGCATACATAGTTTCGTTGATCATCTGTTCCCCTTTCGCATGGGCGCTATTGTACGCTTTAGCCGAGCAAAGCGCCGCAGCAATGTTGATTGGGGACAGACTTAAATGCGTGAAAACGCTCATTTAAGTCTGTTCCCAATCAACAAAAAGAAAAAGCCTCCGCAGGTTTCCCCGCAGAGGCTTTCGCCACAAAGGCTATTTGTCGGCGTCGGTGTCGGCACCGGCATTGACGGCACAGTCATCGCCGGCATCATCGGATGCGGCTTCGGCATCCTCCTGCATGGCCGCCTGCGCAAATGCCGCGGCATCGGCCGCCAGCTCCTCCTCGCTCATACGAGGCGCACGCTTCTTGGTCGGCATGCCGGCCGCCTTGGCATTGCGCTCCTCCTTGGCCGCCAGGATATCGCCCTCGCGCTCAAGGTAGGCGTCCCACTCGTTGTCGAGCAGGGCATTCACGGCGTCGCCTTCGACGGTCTCGCGCTCAAGCAGCACCTTGGCCATCAAATCGAGCTGGTCGCGACGGGCATCCAAAATCTCGACCGCACGACGATGGGCCTCACGCATAATGCGCTGGACCTCGATGTCGATGCGGCGCGCCGTCTCCTCGGAGTAATCCTGGTGATCGGCGTAGTCGCGGCCCAGGAATACCTGATGCTGCGCCTCACCAAACACCTGCGTTCCAAGCTCCTCGCTCATGCCCAGGCGCGTGACCATCTCGCGCGCCATCTTGGTCGCGCGCTCCAGATCGTTGCTCGCGCCCGACGTGATGTCGTCGCACATGAGTTCCTCGGCAACGCGACCGCCCAAGAACACGGCAAGCTCGTCGAGCATCTCGTTCTTGGTCTTGAGGAAGTGGTCCTCCTGCGGAAGCTGCAGCGTGTAGCCCAGCGCCTGGCCGCGGCTGACGATCGAGATCTTGTGAACCGGATCGGAGTGCTCCAGGATGTGACCCACCAGGGCATGGCCGCTCTCGTGGTAGGCGATCGTGGTGCGCTCGGCCTCGGTCATCACGCGACCCTTGCGCTGCGGACCGGCAATCACGCGCTCCATCGATTCCTCGACCTCGTCCATCGAGATCACGGAACGATGGCGGCGGGCAGCCAGCAGCGCAGACTCGTTGAGCAGATTTGCCAGATCGGCGCCGGTGAAGCCAACGGTCATCTGGGCGAGCTTCTCAAACTTCACGTCCTCGTCCATCGGCTTGTTCTCGGCATGCATGCGCAAGATCTGCTCGCGGCCCTTCACATCCGGACGGTCAACCGTAACCTGACGGTCAAAACGACCGGGGCGCAGCAACGCCGGATCCAGGATGTCAGGACGGTTGGTTGCAGCGATCAGGATGACCGACTCGCTCTCCTCAAAACCGTCCATCTCGACCAGCAGCTGGTTGAGCGTCTGCTCGCGCTCGTCGTGACCGCCGCCCAAGCCAGCTCCGCGCTGACGTCCCACAGCATCGATCTCATCGATGAAGATGATCGACGGAGCCTGGGACTTGGCCTCCTTAAAGAGGTCACGCACGCGGCTGGCGCCGACACCCACGAACATCTCGACAAAGTCGGAACCCGAGATGCTAAAGAACGGCACGCCCGCCTCGCCGGCTACAGCCTTGGCCAGCAGCGTTTTACCGGTGCCCGGAGGGCCCACCAGCAACACGCCGCGCGGAATCTTGGCGCCCAGCTTGCGATAGCGGTCCGGATCGCTCAAAAAGTCACGGATCTCCTCGAGTTCCTCGACTGCCTCGTCCACGCCGGCAACGTCTTCAAACTTGACCTTGGGGCGCGTGGCCTCGTTGGTCTTGGCGTTGGTCTTGCCAAACTGCATGTTCCTGTTGTTGGCGCCCATCATCTGGCGCATAAAGTAGAACATGATGGCGATAAGGGCGATCGTCGGAAGCACACTCATCGCCAAGTCGCCCCAAAAATCGGGATCGTTGGTGTTGACGATGTACTTGGTATCGGGGTGCTCCGCCATGAGCTCGGCAAGCGAATCGGAGCCGACATAGGTCGAGGAGAAGCTCTTGAGCTCGCTCGTATCGCCCTTGTCCTTCTTCGTCTTCCAGTAATGACCCGTCACGCTTCCGTCTTGAACCGTATAGGTCAGATCTTCGACGCGATCCTGCTTGATGGCGCTCACCATCTCGCTCGTCGCGAGCTTAACGGTATTGCTGGAATTGGCAAAGCCGGAGCCCATGTTAAAGAAGGCGTAGCCCAGAAGCGCGCAAGCCAAAATAAAATACAGCCAGCCCGTACGCGTGGGCTTCTTGCCTCCGGGCATCCCGGGGATCTTAGGCTCCCGGGGAGTCTGGGAATTGTTATCGTTATGGTCGTCGGGCATCTTACGAATAAACCTCCGGTTTCAAAATGCCCAGATACGGAAGGTTACGATAGCGCTCGGCATAGTCGAGGCCGTAGCCCACCACAAAGGCATCGGGGCAATGGGTTCCAACATACTTGGGCGTGATGGCCGAGGTGCGGTCCTCAACGTCCTTCCACAGGAAGGCAGCGACCTCCAGCGAAGCGGGCTTGCGGCTCTCGAGGTTCTTCATCAGGTACTTGAGGGTCAGGCCCGAGTCCAGAATGTCCTCGACGATCAGCACGTCGCGACCACGGATGTCGATATCCAGATCCTTAATGATACGCACGATGCCCGAAGACTTCACACCGTCGCCATAGCTCGAAACAGCCATGAAATCGATGTTGGTCGGTAGCTCAATCTTGCGCATCAGGTCGCCCATAAAGACAACGGCACCGCGCAGAACCGCGATCAGCACCAGATCCTTACCCGCGTAGTCGCGAGTGATCTCCTCGCCCAGGCGAGAAACGATGCCGTCGATATCCTCCTGCGTAAACAGAACCTTCTCGATATCCGGATGTTGAGAAGCCATGACAACCCTTTCTTGTGCTTAATCGCCCACACACCGCCGTATGGACGCGAACTACACATTCTAGCAGCGCACGGGGTATATTTTCCAGCCCGCGCACCATCAGCGCGGGAATACCGTCAACGTCGCACAGAATAGCTGGCGTGGGACGCTATTCCGCATCGACCACGCGGAGCAGATATGCCACGCGCGTTGCGGCCGTGCACTTAAAACGCTCGTCCGTGCGAACGCCTGCGACCCATACCACGGCACCTCCCGGAGCCGTTCTCACCACGGGAACGCCTGCGCGCTCAGAGACGGGAATACGAGCCTCGTTGAGCAGGTCGGACACCTTCTTACTTCGCCCACTCATGCCCAACGGACACATCACATCCCCCGGCGCGGGACCGTCTACCCACAGACGCGCCAAACGCGCCTCGGCGGGAATCTCCCCGCGCGAGCCGGCGAGCATCCGTTCGCTATCGCGATCGGCAAAGCCCAGCGTCGCGGCATCCACCATAGCGGCCACCCCTCCGGCACCCGCGAGTTCGCGGGCACGGCGCACAATATCACACCCCGGCTCGACGGCTATCGGCTCTGCCACCAGGATGCGGCCCGCCCCCAGCGGCAATCGACCGGGAATGGCGACCCAATCGGCAACTAACCCCTCGCGCGCCGCCGGGGCCTTGAATGACAGCATGCCAAACTCCACGCGCGCATCGATTCCCGCCGGCAGCGTGACCGAACCCGAGCCTTCGGCAACACAGGCAAGCACGCGCTCCACATGCCGCATCTCCGGGCGAGCGTCTGGGTCGATACGCTTAATTGCCAGTCGCACCATGCGCCGAGCAATCACCACCTCGGCCGCGGCCAGTCGGCGAGCGTCAAGGACCAGTGCACCCGCCGCCTCCTTGCGCAGGCAGCTTCGAAACGCCTGTGCGGAAAGCTGGGAAAGAAAGGCATCCTCATCGCCTAAGATCTCGCAGGCGGCGCCAATCGTCTTACAGACGCTCGCGTTGCGCTGCGCCACCACCGGCATCACTCGATGGCGCACGTAGTTGCGCAAGTACGACACGTCCTCGTTGCTCTCGTCCTCTCGCCACGGCTGACCATGCACCTGCAGATAGCCCACGAGCTCATCATGAGTCAGGTCGAGCAAGGGACGCACCACGATATTCCTCCGGCGAGGAATGCTCGATAGACCAGCGGGCCCCGAACCCTTAATCGCGTTCATCAAAAACGTTTCCGCGCGATCCGAAGACGTGTGCGCGGTGCAGATACGAGCCGCCGTTCGCGGTGCCCCCGTCTGGGCGCAGAGCTCGCGGACATACCTCCGCGCCACGGCATAGCGCACCTCACGGGCAGCCGCCTCGATATTGCCCGATTCATCATCAAAATAGGCATGCTCAACACACAGCGGCAAGCCATATTGTGCGCATAGGCCGCGTACAAAGGCCTCGTCGCCATCGGATGCCTCGCCGCGTAGATGATGGTTCACATGCAGCACGTGCAGCCGCTCGCGCGCGATGGAGGCTACACCACGCCCATCCAGAATATCCAACTTTGATGTGCACGCCATAAGGAGCAAAGCTGTCGAGTCCGCACCACCTGATACCATGAGCACCACGGGGGCAGCCGTCTGCCGCGTTGCCAGGGCTTTATCATCAGCCCGCGATGCAGCATGGTGTCCATAATGCTGAGATACCGTTGGCATTTGCTTCCTCCTCTATTCGTCGCACCCATTGTATCCTTTGGAATCTTATGTCTCGTCTGCACCTTCATATCCTTGGCAGCGGCTCAAAAGGCAACTGCGCGCTCATCGAAGGCCCCCGGGGGCTCATCATGATTGACGACGGTCTTTCTCGCCGCGAGACATTAAAGCGCATGGCAGAACTGGGGCTCTCGGCAGACAACGTCTCGGCTCTTCTCATTACTCATGAGCATAGCGATCACATCAAGGGTCTCGATGTCTGGTGCAAGCACTGGCACGGCCCCCTCTTTGCCAGCAGGGGCACACTTTCGAACAAAGAAAATCTTTCACATCTGCCTGTCGAGGAATTCGATCCCGGTGACACCCTATCCATTGCCGGCATCCACGTGCAAACCTACTCAACATCACACGATGTCATCAATCCTGTCGGCTATCGATTCAATGCTCTCGATGATTCCATCGGCTTTGCCACCGACACCGGAGAGCTATCGAGCCAAGCCATGAACACCCTCAAAGATTGTCGAGTCCTCGCGCTCGAAAGCAATCACGATGTGACCATGCTGCGCGAGGGAGAATATCCCCGCTTTCTTCAGGAGCGCATCCTATCTACAAAAGGGCATCTGTCCAACGATCAGGCCGCCGAAGCCGCACGCGAGCTTGTTACCGATCGCACCGAACAGCTCATTGCCATGCATATCAGCCAAGATAACAATCGCCCGAGTCTTACCGTCAAAAGCTATGCCAAAGCTCTAGCCGCAACCCTGGATGACGAGGTCAGCAGCTCCGCCACCCTTCTCCAAGGATCGCGAAATCTCTCGATACGCCCCGCAAGCCAGTATCGGCCAGCAACCATTCACAGCAAAAGGGGCCGGGAATCGCTTCCCGGCCCCTTTTGTTATCTTTTAATAGCGCAGAACACCAACGAAGTTAGTCGATGGAGATCTTCGTAACGTTCTTCTTCTCGACGATCTTGGGAACCGTAACGGTAAGGATGCCGTCGGCGTACTTAGCCGAGAGACCCTCGCTCGAAGCATCCTTGAGATACACACCACGCGTCGCGCTGTACGAGCTGAACTCCTTCTGCAGGAAGTTCTTGCCCTCGTTCTCCTCGTCTTCCTCGACATTCACGCTAATGGAGAGACGGCCCTCGTTAAGCTCGACATCGATATCGTCCTTGGCGACGCCGGTAAGATAAGCCTTGACCTCATAGCCATCGCCCTTATCCTCAACGTCAACGGGGAACGCCTTAGAGGCAATCGAGCCGTTCGCTAGGTCACTCATATCATCAAACAGATCGAACAGCGAGCTTGCAGAGGGACGAACGCCAAAAACCGAACGATAAGGAACCATGCTTGCCATGTTTACCACTCCTTTAAAGGACTGCCGAGTCATCTTCTAGGTGACTGGGACTTCTTTTGACGCTCTTATATATGCCCACCCGATGCTCATATATACATCGACTATAAAGTTTTTTGAGTCCAGTACTATAAGCATATCTAAGTGTGTATGACTCAGGTTTTAGGAAGGTTAAGGTTCTTTGAACCAGAGCTTAAATAACGAGTATGTCCACAGCTACAAATAACAAGGGGCTTACAATGAGCGCGTACACGTTGTTGGCAACGAGCTAAAGGGCATCATGGACGACCAAAACCAGAACAATATGTTTATGCCGACGCAGGGGGGAGATACTTCCACGCAGCCGCCACGGTTCCATCGCCCCCACATCTCGCAAGAGCCCATTAATGATGCAGAGCCCGAGTATGTGACGAGAAATCGCTATCAAACGCTCGAGGATGCCCAAACGGGACGTAAGCATATGGGCGTCGCATCGGGCGATCCCGTATATCTAAAAGATGCACCGTTATCAAAAAACAGCGCAATCAATGACGACCCGACGAAAACGCCCAAAACTCGACAGCAAAGAGGTCCTCGACCTAAGCAAACCTTAACGCATTCGGCTCGTTATCTCGAAACGCCAAAACAGGGAAAATCAATCTTCGTTTCGTCAAGTAAACGACGCAAGCAGCATCGACTGACAATCCTGCTTTTGATCATTGTGGTCATAGCAGTTGCACTTGTGATTCGATTTATTGTCTTTATATAAAAGCTCATTACCCATAAGCCCAATCGGGTTACAGGTGAAATGCAACTACATTGTGAAGTGTTAACGCAAAAAAGGGGGAGGCCGCGAGGCCTCCCCCTTCTAAGTTCAAGCGTACGGCTCGGT
>CABUMU010000081.1 GCA_902492855.1 uncultured Collinsella sp.
GGCTGCTATCAGCTGGTTGCCGCCTGCAACAACTACGTGCTCGACGGCATGGTGGTCCACACCAACAGCCCCAAGGCTCGCGAGGCCCGTCGCACCAACGTGCAGCTGCTGCTGTCCCAGCACGATTCGCAGTGCACGAGCTGCGTGCGCAGCGGCAACTGCAACCTGCAGACCATCGCCAACGACCTGGGCATTTTCTATCTGCCGTACGAGCAGCACCTGGCGCGCGAGGGCTGGGACTTCGATTTCCCCATCATCCGCGATAACGACAAGTGCATTAAATGCATGCGCTGCATCAAGGTGTGCGAGAGCGTGCAGGGCTTAGGGATTTGGGACCTGACCAACCGCGCCACGCATACCGCCGTGGGCACCCGCGGGCGTGCGCCGATCGGCAAGACCGATTGCGTCGCGTGTGGTCAGTGCATCACGCATTGTCCGACGGGCGCCCTGCGCGAGCGTGACGATACCGAGACCGTGTTCGACGCCATCGCCGATCCCGACAAGATCGTGCTGGCGCAGATTGCGCCGGCCGTGCGTAGCGCCTGGGGCGAGGAGCTCGGCATTCCGCGCGATGAGGCCACCGTCGAGCGCCTGGCCTGTGCGCTGCGCCGCGTGGGCTTTGAGTACGTGTTCGACACCGATTTCTCGGCCGACCTCACCATTATGGAGGAGGGCTCCGAGCTGCTCGAGCGCCTGGGTAAGGCCGCCAAGGGCGAGGGCGACAGCCGCAGCTGGCCCATGTTCACGAGCTGCTGCCCGGGCTGGGTGCGCTTTGTGAAGGCGCGTTACCCCGAGTTTGTCGACAGCCTGTCTACGTCAAAGTCGCCGCAGCAGATGTTTGGCGCCATCGCCAAGACCTACTACGCCAAGGTGCTGAGCGTGGAGCCCGAGCGTCTGTTTGTGGTGTCCGTGATGCCGTGCACGGCCAAGAAGGCCGAGTGCGCGCTGCCGAGCATGGTGGGCGAGGACGGCACGCCCGATGTGGACGTTGCGCTGACGGTGCGCGAGATGGTGCGCATGATCCGCGCGAACCACGTGAGCGTGGACACGCTGGTTGAGGAGCCACTCGATACGCCGCTAGGCTTTGGCACGGGTGCGGGTGTGATCTTTGGCGCCACGGGCGGCGTGATGGAGGCCGCCGTGCGCTCGGCCTATTACCTGGTGACGGGCAAGAACCCCGACGCCGACTTCTTTACCGATGTGCGCGGACTCGACGGCTGGAAGGAAGCCGTGACCGATATCGATGGCACCAAGGTACGCGTCGCCGTGGCGCACGGGCTGGGCAATGCCGCCCGTCTGCTCGACGCGATTCGCGACGGCCGCGTGAGCTATGACTTCGTTGAGGTCATGGCATGCCCGGGCGGCTGCGTCGGTGGCGGCGGTCAGCCCATCCACGACGGCTGCGAGCTGGCAGCCGAGCGCGGTCAGGTGCTGTGGGGTCTGGATGCCGCTGCGGCCATTCGCTTCTCGCACGAGAATCCCGATGTCCAGGCGTGCTACCGCGAGTTCTTGGGCGAGCCGCTCTCGCCGCTGGCCGAGGAGCTGCTGCATACCGACCATCACGCATGGACGATGCCTAACGAGGGGACGTGCTAGCGATGCGCGCGTTTGATTTTGAGATGTCGCGCCGGGGGTTTGCCTCGGCGCTCGCCGCGGGCGCCCTGTCGCTTGCGCTCGCGGGCTGTGGCGGCGGGGCTGCCGGTACCGGGTCCGCCGCGGACTCGGCTGCCGGGTCTGCTGCTGACGGTGCCGCTGCCGAGCCGGTTGAGGTGCACGTCGCCTCGCTCAAGGGTCCGACGTCGATGGGTCTGGTGCAGTTTATGGACCGGGCGGCCGATGGTGAGACGGACAACGAGTTCGACTTTGCGATCAGCACTGCAGCCGATGAGATCGTGCCCAAGGTGATTCAGGGCGATGTCGATATCGCCCTGGTGCCTGCCAACGTGGCGAGCGTGCTCTACAACAAGACCGAGGGTGCGGTGCAGGTCATCGACATCAACACGCTGGGCGTGCTGAGCGTGGTGACGGGCGACGCGAGTGTGGCCTCGTTTGGCGATTTGGCGGGTCGCACCGTCTACATGACGGGCAAGGGCGCCACGCCGGAGTACGTCATGAACTACCTGCTGGAGCGCGCGAGCCTGACCGGCCAGGTGGCGCTTGAGTTTAAGAGCGAGCCCACCGAGGTGCTGTCGGCCCTGCTTGCCGACCCGTCCGCCGTGGGCGTGCTGCCCGAGCCGTTCAAGACCGCTGCCATCGCCAAGAGCGAGGGCAAGCTGTCAGCTCCGGTAAGTCTGACCGATGTGTGGGATGAGCTGGCGGGTGACACGGGTTCGCTCCTGCTGACGGGCGTGACCGTGGTGCGCCGCGCGTTTGCCGAGGAACATCCCGAGGCCGTGGCGGAGTTCTTGAGCTGCCATGCGGCGAGCGTTAAGGCTGTCAATGCGGCGCCGGCAGACTGGGCGCAGGCCGTGGTCGATGCCGGCATCGTGGACAACGCCAAGATCGCCGAGAAGGCGATTCCCGGGTGCATGCTCGTGTGCCAGACGGGCAAGGATATGAAGGCGGCACTTAGTGGGTATCTGCAGGTGCTGTCCGACGCGGACGCGAGCGCCGTGGGTGGTAAACTTCCGGCTGACGATTTCTACTACATGGAGTAGCCCGTGCGTGCGTTTGCTCGACAAATGACAGAGCGTATGAAGGCGGTGGCGGCAGCAGGTGCCGTCGCCGCCTTTTGGCTTGCCGTGTGGGTCTTCGCGGCGGTGCTGGTGGCGCAGCCACTGATCTTGCCGGGGCCGGGTGCTGTTGCCTTGGCGCTGCTGCGCCTGGTGTGCGATGGCGGTACCTGGGCGATTTTGGTGGGCTCGGGCGCGCGGATACTGGGCGGGCTGGCGCTTGCCGCGGTGTGTGGTGCTTGCCGGGATTTCGTCACGGTTGCGGGCGTTTGCGCGCCTGGTGGCTCCGGCACTTTCGTTTGTTAAGGCGACGCCGGTTGCCTGCGTGGTGGTCCTGCTGCTCATTTGGCTGGGATCGGCGCGCGTGAGCATCGCCGCGGTCTTTTTGATGGCGCTGCCGGGCGTGTATTTTTCGCTGGCCGAGGGCTTGGCACAGGTGAATAAACCGCTGGAGCAGATGTTCCGTCTGCATGGCGTGCGCGGCTGGCGCCTGTTTTGCGCCCATACCTGGCGCGAAGTCCTGCCGTTTGTGCTTTCGTGCGCCCGCGCCGTGATCGGCATGAGCTGGAAGGCCGGCGTGGCAGCCGAGCTGATCGGCATGGCGGTGGGCACCGTGGGCGAGCGCATCTATCAGGCAAAGCTTTTGATTGAGACGGCTGATTTGCTGGCGTGGACCGTGCTGGTCGTTGCCGCCTCGTGGGCGTGTGAGCGCGTGCTGGTGTGGCTGCTGCGGGTTTCGGGACCCGTGGCGTGGCGCGCGGCCGTGCGGGCGCATGGGCATGGACTGCGCGGGCGTGCGGGGGCTGCGAGCGATGGCGCCGCAGCGGAGCTTGCGCTTGCCGTGGGCGATCGTGCGCCCTGGGCGCCGGCGCTGGATGGTCTGGTGCTCAACGTGCCTGCGGGTGGGCGTATCTGCGTGATGGGCGCTTCGGGCATGGGCAAGTCGACGCTGCTTTCGTTGGCAGCGGGGGAGTGCGCGCCGTGCTCGATGGTGTTTCAGGATGCACGCTTGGTAGAGGGCAGCTCGGCTTTGGATAACGTGCTGGTGTGTGCCGATGCGCGCGTGGATGCTTCGAACGCTACGACCTTGCTGCGCCGGTTGGTGCCGGGAATCGACGTGCATGCGCGCGTGGTCGAGCTTTCGGGCGGGCAGCGCCACCGTGTCGAGATTGCCCGCGCCCTGCTGTGCCCGGGCGGCGCGGTGATTCTTGACGAGCCCTTTACCGGTTTAGATACCGCTGCGCGCGACGCATGCGCCGAGGTCGTGCTCGACCTGCTCGACGGCCGCATGCTCCTGCTTGCCACACACGACGCCTCCGACGTTCAAGCCCTCGATATCTCGGACATCATCACGCTCTAAACACTAACTCAGCAACAAAATGATTCGTTTTCCTCCGTCCCCATGGGGTCGGGTGTGGTATTCTATCTGCGGGGTAATACTTAGGAATACCAAGTAATACCAACGCCGCAGAAACAAACTCCAGATGCGGGCCAATCGGGTTGCCTTCACAGCCCGTCGCCCAGCCGCGTGGCCCGCATCTATTCGCACCACCGTCGTTTCAAAAAGGAAGCGCCATGGCAGAACACATGACCCCCGTAGTCGCGAAGGTCTTGCCCGAGGAGAAGGCAGCCTTCGCGGCGGCAACTCAGCTCGTGGGCACCACGCCGTCCAACGCCATCCGCATGTTTATCGCCGCGTTCAATCGCTGCGGCACCTTTCCGTTTGACATCTCGCACAACGGGGCTTTTGGCAAAGACTGTCCCCAACAGCTAGTCGTTGAAGAACGTCCCCAATGACTAGTCGTCGGGAGGAGGTCGGCATGCTCAATGCGATGATTTGGGCGCTTGCCTGTTTTGGCGTCGTCGCTGCCGATATTGCCCTGAGCGTCGTTTTGTTCTCCGCCCTTGGCGTCGCATCGGTGTTCATGGGTTTTTCGATCGATGACCTCGACATTCAATTGCTTCAGGCCGTCGCGCAGACGGCATCGTTTTTGATGGCGCTGCTGTGGTGGCGTTATCTGTGGCCGCGTTCGTTTATGGCACGCCGGCAAAGCGAGCACCCGCTCGGCGGGGGAGCGCGTGGGGCGTGGAAACGCATCGCCTGCGTTATCGTGATCGGCCTGGCCCTGCAGGTGGTTGTTGGCTACGTGACCGACGCCGCGTTGTCGTTGTTGCCCGAGGCGGCGGCCGACTACAGCGAGCTTGTCGAGGAAACAGGCATGGGCGACACCAGCTATCTCGCCGTCCTGACCACGGTGCTCGGCGCCCCGTTTTGTGAAGAGCTGCTGGTGCGCGGCATTATTTTTGAGTTTTCGCTCCGAGCGTTTAATCCGCAGTGCCGCCCACTTTGGAAGCGCCGGCGTCGTGCGAGCGCGCAGGACGGTGCCATGGTGCCCTGGGCGGCCCCAAGCACGTGGGGTATCGCCGCGGCGATTGTGCTGCAGGCGGCAATCTTCGGTTTTATGCACATGAATTGGGTGCAGGGTTGCTACGCGGGTGCCGCCGGCCTCATCTTTGGTTGGGTGCTCGTGACGACCGGAAAGCTCCGCTACACGATCCTGCTGCACTTTGCCTTTAATGCCGGGTCGTATCTCATGACGTTGCTCTGGTTTGTGAACACCTCGCTCGACGTGGTGGTCACGGTCGCCATCGCCGGCGTCATCCTCGTTGAGGCAATGCGCTCGCTGCGCCACGCGTGTGGGATGGACGCAGCGAGCGCACCGCTGCCCTAGTTGCGCCTGCCGCCTCCGTTGGCGCCCTGCCGTCCCTGGGCCGCGCGATTGCGACCTGCGGTGTTTTGCGCACGCGACATGCCGCCGTGGCCCTTGCTGCCTTTGGGTCCCTTGCCAGCGCCACCGCCATGTGGTTTGCCGCCCTTCTTGCCGGTTCCATGCCCACCGCCAGCAGATGTCTCGCCCGGGCGCGGGGGCACGGGACGAATCAGGCAATGCTTGGTGTAGCCGATCAGATCGCGGCGGCCAGCCTTTTCCAGCGCCTCGCGCACGAGCTTGTAGTTCTCGGGCTTGCGATACTGGATGAGCGCACGCTGCATGGCCTTCTCGTGCGGGTCGCGCGCCACGTAGATCGGCTGCATGGTGCGCGGATCCACGCCGGTGTAGTACATGCACGTTGACATGGTGGACGGGGTGGGGTAGAAGTCCTGCACCTGTTCGGGCATGTAGCCCATGTCGCGCACGGCCTCGGCAAGGTCCACTGCTTCCTTCATCGTTGAGCCGGGATGGCTCGAGATTAGGTACGGTACTACGTACTGCTTGAGTCCGTATTCGCGGTTCAGGCGTTCAAATTTACGGCAGAACGCGTCGTAGACGGCTCGGCTCGGCTTGCCCATCACGGACAACACCGCGTCGCTCACGTGCTCGGGTGCCACGCGCAGCTGGCCCGAGACATGGTGTTCCAGCAGCTCGCGCAAAAACTCGTCCGAGGCATCGGCCATGGTGTAGTCAAAGCGGATGCCGCTGCGGACGAAGACCTTCTTGACGCCCGGCAGCTGGCGCAGGTCGCGCAGCAACTGCGTGTAGCCGCTCTCGTCGACCACCATGTTCTTGCATACGCTCGGCCACAGGCAGCGCTTGTTCTTGCACACGCCGTGCTTGAGCTGCTTGTCGCAGGCAGGGCGGCTAAAGTTTGCCGTCGGTCCGCCCACGTCGTTGATGTAGCCCTTAAACTCGGGATCGCGCGTGAGCAGCTCGGCCTCGCGCATGATCGAATCGTGGCTGCGCATCTGCAGCACGCGCCCCTGGTGGAAGGTGAGGGCGCAAAATGAGCACTCACCAAAACAGCCACGGTTGGAGCTAATGGAAAACTTGATCTCGGCAAAGGCCGGCACGCCGCCTGCCGCGTCGTAGTCGGGATGCCAATCGCGTGCGTAGGGGAGCTCGGCCACCTCGTCCATCTCATCGGTGGTGAGCGTCGCCGATGGCGGGTTCTGCACCACATAGACGCTGTTGGGGTAGGGCTCTACCAGGCGGTGTCCGGTGATGGGGTCCATATTCTGCTGCTGCACATTGAAGCTGCGTGCGTAGTTGAGCTTGTCGGCGGTAAGGTCGTCCCAGCTGGGCAGCAGGTCATAGTCGTAGACCTCGTCGAGCGAACCCGTGCGGTAAACGGTGCCATTGATATAGGTAATCTGGTCGACGGGCAGTCCCGCGTCGAGCGCGTCGGCGATCTCGACGATCGCGTGCTCGCCCATGCCGTAGATGAGGATGTCGGCGCCCGAGTCGAGCAGCACCGAGCGCTTGAGCTTGTCCTGCCAATAGTCGTAGTGGGCCAGACGGCGCAGGCTTGCCTCGATGCCACCGATGATGATGGGAGCGTCCTTGAACGTCTGGCGGATGAGGTTGCCGTAGACCGTGACGGCACGGTTGGGGCGGTGGCCTTCCTCGCCGCCGGGGGTATAGGCGTCGGTGTGGCGGCGGTGCTTGGTCACCGAATAGTGGTTGACCATGGAGTCCATGTTGCCGGCGCTGACCAAAAAGCCCAGGCGCGGCTCGCCGAGCACCGTGATGCTGGCGGGGTCGGTCCAGTCGGGCTGGCAGATAATGCCCACCTTGTAGCCGTGTGCATCGAGTACGCGGCTGATGATGGCCATACCAAAGCTGGGGTGGTCCACGTAGGCGTCGCCGCAGATGTAGACAAAGTCGCACTGGTCCCAGCCGCGCGCATTCATATCGGCGCGACTGACGGGGAGAAACTTGTCGCGGCCCGGACGCCAGGGACGGACGGGCGCTGCTGGGGTATGCGTGGTGTGCCCACCCTGTGCCTTGCCGCCGCGCTTTTGTTGCTGGCCCTGTTTGCCCTGCTGACTGCGCTGGTTGTTCTGAGCGTGCTGAGGCTTTTTTGCCACGATCCCTCCCGGTGTTTGTGTGCTGCACGTAATTGTAACCAGTCTTTTTGGGACGGGGCTAAAAAGACTGGTGGAGTACACGAGCTGGCGGATCGGCGTGTCGATGCGGGTGCCGGCACCGCGCCCGCTGTTTGTTTCCAGACTGTGTATCTGCGCGTTGGAGAACCCGTCTCGCGCGCACGCCATGTTGTCAATGGGTTACAGTATGAACGGCGGCTATGTTTCCGCCAACGCACGAGAGAGTCGTCAACAAGGAGGATGCACGACGATGCAGCGTGCCAAACAGATATCGGAGTCTATTGAGCTGGGCATCATCTTGGCGCTCGCCGGTGGCTTTATGGATGTGTATTCGTACATTGGGCGCGACCATGTTTTCGCAAACGCGCAGACGGGCAACATCCTGCTCGTGGGCGTGAGCATCTCGGAGGGCAATTGGGCACTGGCGGGACGCTATTTCTTCCCCGTGGTGTCGTTTGCTGTGGGCATTATGCTTGCCGACCTGGTACATGAGCGGTTTGGCAGCGTGATTCACTGGCGCCAAGTGACGGTGTTCTTTGAAGCCGTCATCTTGCTGGGCGTGAGCTTTATCCCCGGTGGCGGTTACAACCTGCTCGCCAACTGCCTCACCTCGTTTGCCTGCGGCATGCAAGTCGAGAGCTTCCGCAAGATCCACGGTCACGGCATCGCTACGACCATGTGCATCGGCAACTTGCGCAACGCGCTGCAAAACGTGGACGATTACATCATCACCCACAGGCGCGGCTTTTTGGAAAACGGCCTGCTGTACTTTGGCGTGATCTTTACCTTTGTGTTTGGCGCCGTGTTGGGCAACTGGTGTATTGAGCGCATGGGCCTGCACGCCATCGTCGTGGCGAGCTTGCTGCTGTTTGTCGCGTTTGCCATCATGTTCATCGACCGCGAGCGCGACTTGCGCTTACGCTGGAAGGTTGCGGCCGAGGCTTGGAAAGAGGGCTGCCGAAAGTAACCGAATGCGGCAAAGGGGCTGTCCCTTTGCCGCAATATTTTTCATCGTCTGTTGAAACGCTTTAAATAGTTTGACGTTCTCACGCGTTTTTTGTTTCAAAAGCGTTAGGATGGGACTCATAGCGTGGGGCGTAATGGATGCCCCGCACACGATGGGAGGCTATCAATGGCTAATCGTTTCGTTCTCAATACCATCTCTTATCATGGTTCCGGCGCCATCAAGGAGATCCCCGGCGAGCTCCAGCGTCGCGGCTACAAGAAGATCTTCGTCTGCTCCGACCCCGATCTGGTCAAGTTTGGCGTTACCGCTAAGGTGACCGACGAGCTCGACGCCGCCGGCATCGCTTGGAGCCTCTACTCCGAGATTAAGCCCAACCCCACGATTCAGAACGTCAAGGACGGCGTCGAGGCCTTCAAGGCCGCCGAGGCTGACGCTATCGTGACCATCGGTGGCGGCTCCTCCATGGATACC